>JAQVME010000034.1 GCA_028703745.1 Clostridia bacterium | reverse complement strand
CCACCTTGCGAGCCGCCGCAGAAGCCGCGCCTTTTCTTACTTACCTTGCTCCGGTCAGCTATCAAGCAAGAAGAGACGGCACGATTTCGCCCCTTCCCCTCGAGGGATTGGCGGATATCGCAAACCAAAACAACACCACTCTGATGATGGTGGTGACGAATATCGAGGAGGGACGTTTCAGCGGCGAGCTAGCGAGAGCCATCCTTGAAAGCTCCGCAGTTCAAATGGCGCTCATTGATAACATAATCGCCGAGACCAAGCGCGCGGGCATTTTTTCCGACGTGCATTTCGATTTTGAATTCATACCTGTAGACCTCAAAACACAATATACGCAGTTCCTGACGACGGCAACGCAGCGGTTGCATAATGAGGGTCTGTTGGTTTCTGCGGCGCTTGCTCCGAAAACCGGCGCCACACAGCAAGGGCAATGGTACGAGGCGCACGATTATGGCGCTATAGGGGCGGCAGTGGATTTTGTCGTCATAATGACCTATGAATGGGGTTATTCAGCAGGACCTCCTATGCCCGTTTCACCGATAAAACCCGTTGAACAGGTGCTGCGCTACGCGCTGAGCGA
Source organism: Clostridia bacterium (assembly GCA_028703745.1). Classification (GTDB taxonomy): domain Bacteria; phylum Bacillota; class Clostridia; order Christensenellales; family DTU072; genus DTU072. The sequence goes on along the minus strand of JAQVME010000034.1, from coordinate 9,181 downwards.
AATGCCCTCATACAAAATTATGATGGGACAGAACCTTTACGGCTACGACTGGCCGCTGCCCTTCGTTCGCGGCACTACCTTCGCCAGGGCGCTGAGTCCGCAACGCGCAATAGAACTTGCCGCGCAAAACAACGTATCCATCTCTTATGACCTTGACGCGCAGGCGCCGTTTTTCAATTATACCGCCGACGGCGTACGTCACATCGTATGGTTCGAGGACGCCAGAAGTATTCAGGCAAAATTCGACCTGCTGAAAAGGCTAAATCTGCGTGGCATAAGCTATTGGAGGTTGGGCTTTGCCTTCCCGCAAAACTGGCTGCTGCTTAACGAAAACTTCAATATCACCAAACGTTAGCTCTAAGGCGCTTGTTTCATTTCTATGAAAAAATCCCGCATTTCTACGGGATTTTTTGTCTATATGTTTTTATAAACTCAAATGAAGTCTATTTCTATCGAACCGTTCGAGGTTATCGCCTTTAGCCTCTTGGCAGCCCCTCCATTCAAAGTTTGGTCGGAAATTTTGATACCGTCAAGGGTTATGCTGCCCGTCGAGGTCTCAACTTCTATCTCGTAGTCGGACTGCTCGCCGAATAATGTTATCTCCACTTCGCCGTTCGAGGAGGTGGCTTCGATGTTACTGCAATTTATACCGCTTATTTCTATGTCGCCGTTCGAGGAGTGCATTGTAGTTTCTGCCGCGGACAAGGCGTCGATTGTTATTTCTCCGTTGGTGGTCCGCGCGTATACTTTTGCGCTGCTAGAAAGCACGCTGATACTTATATCGCCGTTCGAAGAATTCAGCGTGACTGCTCCGTCGACGTTCATGCTTTTTGCAGTAATGTCGCCGTTTGAGCTTTCAAGCGACAGACGCTGCAATTCCCCCAAATTGTCTGCCGTCACGTCGCCGTTCGAGGTTTCGACGTCTATTGTCCCTTCAAATGATGTAGGCACCCCTATAAGTATTGTTCGTACCTCGTTAGAGGTTCTGCCGAGATTCAGCCACCATTTTCTTTTTTCCATCTTCGCCTTAATGCGAATGACGCCGTCGGCTTCTGTATAAGTAACCTTGTCGTATTCGGACTGATAATACTTTATGCTGTATTTGGCGTCGGTCGAAGGTATAAGCTTTACTATCCTATTGTCGGATTCAATGACTATTCCCGTTGCGGCATACTCCGAAGAGGTCTGGGTGACGGTATAATCCTTGTCGGTTTTGAAATATGAGCTGATATTTGCAAAGTCAAAATCTATAACAATCAAACCGATGACGGCAAGTATTACGCCGAGTATCAGCAAAGATACCACTACTTTTATTGCTGTTTTCATTTTTTGTCTCCTTTTTTGTCTTTTTTCGCCAGCTTCATTGCCAGCTTGGTTATGGCGGTCATTATCATCTTTGTAAGGTAATAAAACACAATAGTGAGAAAGCCGAACACCGCCGCGCACAGCAATATGGCAGCGGCAGTCAACAAGGCTTCGCCTGCTCCGAATGTCGCAGTATATACTATTGCCGGAATTAACGAAATAATAAGCGCGGCGCCGGTGACAAAAAATGAAATCATCAGCGCGGCGCTGGTGACTAGCACGGTAAAGAATACCGTAAACAGCGCTATAGCTATCGGCAAAAGCGCCGGTGAAGCAAGCAGCATCAATGCCACCCAAGCGCTGCTTGTGCTCCTGCGCAAATTGGATTTTGAGGGTTCGAAGGTTCTGACATTGAGAATATCCAGCTGTATTTCTTTGGAAATATTCTTAATGTCGCCCAATCCGGCTATCACTCCCCTTTCGTCGTACCCTTGCTCAATTTTATCGCTGATAATTTCGTCATAGTACCCTACTGCCTTGTCGACCTCTTCGACACTGTACTTTTTCAACGAAGATCTGAGCTGTTTCAAAAATTGTTCCTTGTTCATAAATTACTCCTTTTTATATCCTGGTGTTGGACAGAATAAAATCATATATCTTTTTCATCTCGCCCCACTCGTCAAGAAAATTCTTTATTTTGTCCAGACCTTCCGCCGTTATTTTGTAGTATTTGCGCAATCTGCCGTTGTGCTCAAGGCTGTAAGTATTCAGACAATCCGCCTTTTCGAGCCTTCGCAATATCGGATAAAGCGTCGATTCGGATACGTTCATCACAGGCATTACGTCCTGAATAATTTTGTATCCGTACGAATCGGCGTTCAGTAAAGCTGACAATACTATGATATCAAGAAAGCCTTTTTTTAGCTGTATTTCCATCATACCTCCATTTTTTATAATATGCATTGCATAGTATGCCGATAGTATACAATGCATAGTATATGCTGTCAACAATTTTTTGATATATTTTCAAAGAAATTTATATCAGATTTTTGTGGCGGTATTATTCATCGAAGAATAGAATACCGGCTATCTCTTTATTGGTTGCCTCAAAAAAGCTCTGTTATTTGGCAAAGCCTCTTGTTTTATGCGCAAAAAAAGCGCGGAACGCGCCTTTGTTAGAAAATAACGATTGGTCTACTTATTGATTGCGTAACAGTCGGCGGTTATGTACTCGTCCTTTAATTCGAGGTATACCTGCTTTGTTGCCTCGTAACGCATACCGCATTTTTTCATCACCTTACCGGAATTTGGGTTGAGAACGTTGTGATATGCCGTTATGCGTTCAAAGCCCTCTTCATACATAAGGAAAGAAAGCACGGCGGTTAGCGCCTCGGTCATTATTCCCCTGTGCCAATAATCTCTATGTAAACAATATCCGACATCGCAACTTTTGGCGGCGAGATTTTGCTCGGTCGAGCCTATGCTGCCTATAGGCATTCCCGTCTCGTTCAATGATATTATCCAGTTATAAGGGTTCGTTTTCGTAGCCCCCGCGATTGAATCGACAAAGCACCTCGTTTCCTCGATGCTTTTATGCGCCGTCCAAGTCATATATCTGGATACTTCTTCATCACTCGCCCACTTGAAAACGTACTTCGCGTCACTTCTTTTGAACGGGCGAAGCGTAAGGCGCAACGTTCGCTGCGTCATTCTGTTCTTACTCATTAGAAAACAACCGTCAGCAGCATCTTGAAGTTTTCTTCGCCGTATACGGCGTGGGGCACCTTCGACGGCATAACAAGCGTCTCGCCCTTCTTGACTATATGTGTCTTGTCTCCCACGGTGAACCTTCCCGTGCCGTCAAGCACCTGTACCATAGCGTCGCCGCCTGATTCGTGAGTGCTTATTTCTTCGCCCTTAGCAAACGAAAAAAGTGTCATGCTGACGTTTGCGTTCTGCGCCAGGGTCTTACTGATAATTTGTCCGGAGAAGTATCCCACCTCGTTTTCGAGTTTTATAATTTTATTTAGTTCAATGTTTTTCATAAGGCTCCTTTTATTGATGATTTTTTAGATATAATTCAATATATAACTTCTGCACCGGAGAGTATTCGGCAATCTTCATAACGGGCTTTCCGGTATCGGGATCGGTGACTATGACCTTGTCGCTGACGTCTCTATAATTGTCCGTGCCGTCATCAACGCCCGAAATCTTCAGATACAAGTCGTTCATAAAGTCGCTGACCTTGTCTATTACGCTGTCATATTTCGACCAATAGGCGTATTCCGCATCCCGCTCAACTCTCGCCGCTTCGGGATAAAGATAATACAGCTCTGTGTACTTGTCCTTGTCAAAGGTGTAATACGCTATCTCCAGCAGTCTGTTCACCGTGTACATATATCCGGCGTAACGGAAATATATGTCCTCGCTGGTTAGCGCAAGATACCGCGACACCATATTGGCATCGTTTTCGACCATTACACCTTTAATATGCGCTATCTCGTGCGCCATAGTCAGCGTTCTGCTGTTCAACGGGTCAAATCTGTTTATGTTCGCCTCTCCCGTCGGCGTGAACGCCAGCCCCGATATCCTTTGATAGCTCATAAACTCGCTGGACACCATTTTCTTGACGCGCGGAGTATGCGCCATTAAGTATCCGTCGAGCGTACCCAACCTGTTGAATTCTTGTTCCAGCCTGTCGTTCAATTCTGCGTATGTATAAGGCAGAACGACCATTCCGCTGTCGTCACGCCTCACCTGCGAGCTGACGGCTTCAAATTCGGCGAAATAGTACCTTATTATTTCTTCAAGCTGCGTTTCGTCCAGCACCTCACCCTCGTATTGTGGTATGGGCAAAGGCTTTCTATAATAAGAAAAAGCTGCCGTCGAGGTATACAATAGCACGATAGTCATCGCCAGAATAAAGGTATTCAAAACGCTTTTATAAAAAAGGCTACGCTTTCTTCTTTTTAATAAGCGCACCCATTTGATTATCAAAATGACGGCAAGCACAAGCATAGCAAATACGAATGCCTCATATATCGAAAAGGCAAAAACCGAGGTTATGCTTGATATTACATAAATGTACGCGCGCGAAAAGCCTCTTGCAAACATATACTCGCTTACGGATTGGCTATGTTTTAGCGCACTAAATACAATGACAACAGCAAGGATGACGGCAGCTGCAATAAGTTTTTTTATTAGCTTTTTGTGCCGCAGTTTCATATTATAACTCTCTCTTGATGCCTTCCATAAGGCACTGCGCCTTGCGCTTCGCCTCGTCACGGGCATCGGACTTGCAGAGAATATAAATCTTAAGTTTTGGCTCGGTGCCGCTGGGCCGTATACAAATAAAACCCTCGTCAAGCGCGTAATACAGCGCGTCGGTGGCGGGCAGCAGTATTTTTTCTTTGCGACCGTCGGCGAAAAGCTTCTCGCCGGTCTTGTAGTCGGCGTTATATACGATTTTTTCGCCGGCAACGGAGGAAATAAATTTTTCTCTCAGCCGTGACATCACACCGCTCATAATCTGCATTCCCTCAATACCCTTATATACAATACTGGCGTTCTCCTCGCAATAATACCCGTACTTTTCGAAAATCTCCGTCAGTCTTTGATAAAGACCTTTGCCCAAACCTTCGTAATAGCACGCCATCTCGGCGGTCAGCATGCACGCCACAACGGCGTCTTTGTCGCGGGCGTGGGTGCCGCGCAGGTATCCGTAGCTTTCTTCGTAGCCGAATATAAAGGTATGTTCGCCGCTCAGCTCCCACTCCTTTATTTTCTCGCCTATAAACTTGAATCCCGTCAGCACGTTGTAAACTTTTATTCCGAAGCTTTCCGCCACCTTGTCGGCAAGCGAGGTGGTGACAATGGTCTTGACAACAGCGCCGTTCCTGGGCACAGCGCCCTCTTCCGATAGCCTAGTTAGGATATAATCAAGTAGCAGCACGCCTATCTGATTGCCGTTGAGTAGCATAAACTTCTTTGTTTCGGTGTTTCTTACCGCCAGCCCCATTCTGTCGCAGTCGGGATCGGTGCCGATAACGACATCGGCGCCTATGCTGTCGCCCAGCTCGATAGCCATCTTCAGGGTATCCGCGTTCTCAGGATTGGGTACCGAAACAGTGGAAAACTCGGTATCGGGGTATGTTTGCGCCTCAACAAGCGAGGCGTTTATGCCCATTTTATTTAGTGTTGTCGTAACGGGCACGTAGCCCGCGCCGTGTATGGGGGTATATACCAGCTTTATGCTCTTGCCGTATTTTTGCACGGCATCGGGGGAAAGACACAGCTTGAGAATTTCTTCATAATAACTGTCATCTACGCTTGCTCCTACCACCGTAACGTATTCGTTCAGCTTGTGATTGTCGAGTTTCTTTATGGATGCGGCGGATATCTCGTCCGTCGGTATGTCGAAATAGTCGGCTATCGTGTCAATATATTCCACTACCTTGGCGGTATCCTCAGGCGACATCTGCGCGCCGTCATCGCCGTACACCTTGTAGCCGTTGTATTCTTTTGGGTTGTGGCTGGCGGTAACCATAATTCCGGCAGCGGCGTTCAGCTTTCTGACGGCGTACGAGCATACCGGCACGGGTCTGACGTCTTCAAAAAGCCATACCCTTATCTCGGCTTTTGACAGCACTGCGGCAGCAGCCAGCGCGAATTCATAAGAAAACCGTCTTGTATCGTAAGATATAACTACGCCTCTATTCTTTGCTTGTTGCCCCTGCGCCTTGATAAAAAGCGCCAGTCCATATGTCGCGCGCCTTACGGTATAGGTGTTCATTCTGAAGGTGCCCATACCTATCTCGCCCCTCATTCCCGCCGTTCCAAAAGCCAACGGCATACCAAATCTCTCGTTAATTTCCTTTTGTTTGCCGGATATGACCTCCAGTTCCTTTCTCTCCTCCGGCAGCACGCTGCTCAACCAGCTTTGATATGTTCTCTCAGACATAAATTTCTCCTTATAAAAATCCTCTTTTATTATAGCATAAAAAGGACTCAAGTAAATACTATTATTGGCGTTAAGACCCCGTCTTTTCTGTGACGGGGTCTGTCGTTAAACCGTATTATTATAAATTTTTTAAAGACTATAGCGTTTTATTGCGCAAACTCCGCAATATCGCAAAAAATGAAAAGCACAGCGAAAACAGTATCAATGCAAGGAAAGCTACATCCAGCGCCGAAAGCTCTTTGAGGTGCAATAGTTGTACGGCGAGATACGAACCGCCGCCGGACGTTGATTCCGGCTCGGATGCCGGCTGATTGCTTTCATCAACATTATGTTCTTCCTCCTCCGGCTGCTCCTCTAAAGGCTCTTCAGAGGGTTGCTCCTCACCGGGTTCAACGGGAGGATCGTTGGCTCCCGGCTCCTCGGACTCCGCCGGACTCGAGGAGAGAAGCACATATACAGGGTAATACTCTATGGTGTCCTCGCCCGTCTCTGCTCTCCACCCTACAAAATTGTAACCCTCTTTATCCGGCGCCTCGGCAGCTGTCAGCGCCCTTCCCGTCTCGTCCTTGTAAACAATTTTATACAATTTGGTATATTTTGCGCGAACGGTCAGATCCCCCGTTATTGCGCAGTATTCTTCTATAAAACCGTCAAAGCTATACCCTTCTTCAACGCACTCCCTTTCTTCGGGCGCGACGGCGCTCTCCATATAGGGCACCTGCCGGATCGCAATAACCCTGTCCCTTGCCATAAAGGTTACGCTATACACCTTCTTTTCGAACTTTCCATATATCTCGCAATCATTTTCCAGCGCACGGCTTTGATAGACGTTTTGGAAAGAGCTGTCGCAGTACCAGCCGCAGAATTCGTGTCCCTCAAACTCAGGCTCTTCAGGGGGGCACGCCACTACGCCGTAATCTATCGGCAGCTGTCCTTCTCCCGCCCAAGAGGAGTAACGAAGCGTAAAGCTGCTCTTTATCCATTTGGGAAACACATTCAAAGTGTCGCCTTGGCTTATCGTAGCTTTGTTGTTGAACGCATGCTCACATGCTTCATCGGTATACCAGCCTAAGAAGACATACCCTTCACTTTGCGGCTCCTCAAGGCTTACGTCGTCACCGTAATAATACTCGCGGCTTTGCCCCAAACAAACGACGGTAACCGTACGGATTTTTGTCAGCTTTGCAGTGAAGTACATATCGCCTATTATTTCATAAACGCTTTCGAAGAATAAGCCGCCGCTGTCCAACCAACCGTCAAAATAATAGCCTTCCGGGGAAACAATAAGCGGCAGGTTGACGGATGAAAGATATTCTCCCGACACGCTCTCCGCCAAATCAAAGGACAAACAGAAACTTTTTGCCGAAAAAAGCGGCACCACGTGGAAATCCATGGCAGGCATCTGCGCATAAGGCACGGCGCCTCCCTCGGGCAAGGCATATCCCGTATGGGTATAGCCGTAATAATCCAGTACGGGCAGAACGATATTCTGCTTGTATTTAACAAAGACAGGCCCCGCTTCCAGCCCTTCAAAAGCCGAAACGTCGATACTTATGGCAAAGCTTTTTTCTTCGGCTTTGCAAAATATGGTTATTTGCTGGGTAACTTGGCACGTAAAATCGTATTCCGCGGTCTTTTGTTCGTCCGCGTACCACGACAACTCATATCCGGGTATTTCTATTGTCGGTACGGGCGCGGTATCGCCGTACGTTACATCTGCTGTGTAAGATGAATCGCCGTCGATGGTTATAACAAAATGCACGTCAAAGCATATTGGCAGTTGGCGACCGTAAACCGAAAGGTTTTGGCGAATTTCGCCGGAAAATGCAAACGGCTGCAGGTATTCACTTTCTTTGTACCAGTCGTCAAAGGCATAGCCGGGGTCGCAAGCCGGCTCTTCGGGGCGGATAAGCGTGGCTCCGTATTCGTATTCAATTGACTGGGTTTTTTCGCCGTCAAAAAACACGTCGAGATAAAGCGTGATTTTTCTTGTCACTGCGTACAAATCAAGATTGCTGTATACGGTCATTTGCTCGCCGTCAGGAAACTGCTCCGCGCCGCTAAGCCAGCACACGAACTCGTCTCCTAAGTGCAAATTCGCATCGGGATTGTACAATACGCTAATCTGATCTCCATACTTTAAGTTCGCTACGGAGAAAACTTTGCTGTCATACAAATAATAATTGACGGTATAATCGTCCTGCGAATATATGGCTGTTATCAGCGTATCCGCCGTAATGTTCTGCCAGCTTATATCCCAATCGACAAAGGTATACCCTGCACGGTCGATGCCTGTAGGTGGCGTCGCGTCTTGTCCGCGAGGCACCGTTTGGTGCAAATCGCCCGTGAAGGATGCGTACGACACGTCAAAATACACCTCAAAAAATAGTTTGTCAAATGCCGCGTTCAGTACAAGGTCGGAATCTATGGCGCTATTGAAATCAAAGCCTTGCTCTCCCAGTCTCCACTCCGAAAATTCATAGTCCTGCTGCTGCGGTTGCGCCGGAGGCGAGGTAAGTCCTCCCTTGGCAACCTTTTGTTCGCAATACACTTCGTCACCTACCATATACGTTACGGTATAATAATCCGCGACGGAGAAGCAATAAAGGTCGGTATCCTTTTTTATCGGCGTATAAAAATCAAAGGCAGACTGTCCCTGTTCTGCGAAGGCGCTGAACAGGTATAAAGCCCTTTGCGGTCGGTACTCTTCTACAAGTGTATCGTATTCCGCCGCCGCTCTGTGCTCCTCAATCCCGTCAACGTAAAAAATCACCGTATACGTCATTTTTTCATAAACGGCGCTTATTTCGGTATCTGCGGTGATGCTACGGCTGTCCTGCCACTCCACAAAGGTATGTCCCTCAACTTCCGGCGCCTCCGGCGGCACCGCGTTATTGCCATGATAGACCTGCCTAA
>JAQVME010000033.1 GCA_028703745.1 Clostridia bacterium | reverse complement strand
CAAATGGTTGCCGCCAGAAGAAAGGAGCAAATAAAGGCGGCAAAAATCGGACGTTACGCAGCGCTCATAATGCTCAATTATCCCAGCTCAGAAATAAGCGCCGACAACGCTCGTCTTGTTGAGGATATAAAAGAAATTATACGCCGGTTTTCGCCGGAGACGGTATACACCCACAACCCTGCCGACAAGCACAAGACACACGTCAATGTAGTCAAAAGCGTGGTATCGGCCTTGCGGCAATTGCCCGACTTCAAGCCAAAAGAATTCTTCGGATGCGAATGCTGGCGCGACCTTGATTGGCTCAATGACGGTGACAAAATAGTCTTTGACCTTTCGGGGCACAAAAGACTGCTTCGCAGATTGATTCAAGTTCACAAGTCACAAATAAAAGGCGGCAAACGCTATGATTTGGCGATACAGGGCAGGCGGCTTGCTAATGCTACTTTTCACCGTTCACATGACACCAATACGGCGCAGCTCGCCAGCTTCGGCATGGATTTAACCCCGCTTCTTGAGCCGGGTGTTGACCCAAAAAAGTTTACTGAAGACAAAATTGACAATTTCAAAAACCAATTGTTGCTGTAATAATTCAATAAATAGTAAATTGAGCGTGGGGATTTAAGACTATTTTAAGCAAAAATTTAGTAAAAATTGACTATACTTTTTCTTTAATTTTACGATAACCGCTATTATTAAATATATAATAGGAAAAAAAGCATTTCTATTGACATTAAAAAACCTCCAGAGTATAATTATTATAGCGAATAACTTAAAAGGGTGTATTCTACCCTTTTTACGGTTCTTAAAGACGGTTACCTAAGAAATTAGGTGGAGGTATAAAAATGAAGTCCAAATTAATAAAAGTGATATTGCTGGTGCTGTGCGTAATCATGGCTGTGGCATTGATATCATGCTCCCAGCGACAAGAGGGAGAATACGAAGGACCGAAAGTCGGTATCACTGACCCCACAAACTCCTTGCGGGACGTTGAAGTTATGTCGCAAAAGGACGCCAACGTAAAAATAAGGAACGCCGTGAATAACATGGACCTTACGACTGTTTCCGACGCCGAATGGCTGAACATTGATTTTCAAGTATCCTTCAAATTCACCGATAAATCAAAAGAACCTTTGTCAGAAATTGATTACCTCATAACCGTAAAAGCAAATATAAACCTTCTCAACAATATGAACAGCGAAATGTATTTCGTAGTAAAAGACGTTTTCAGCGGCAATACAGTGCTGGGTTTGTATTATTTTGAGGCGCACACGTATCTCGACATCTACGATAAAGAAAGTGGCGACAACAAAAAATATTACATGAAGGAATTCAACCTTTCACAAGTAGGAAAGATGCTTTCCGAAACGCTTACCGAAAGCAACATAAATATTTCATACGTAATAGGCATGTTCCTCGCCGGCGCGCCGAATTTTGGCTCCTCCGATTCCGCCAAACAAATTGCCGACATAGTTCGGCTTGCCATTACTATGAACATCATATATGATTCTTCTTTATCAACAGTGCATTATGACGAATCCGGAGATACACAATATATAAGCCACACGCTGAAGGCAAACGACCTGCTGGGCTATGTAAAGAACGGACTGAAGATTGGCAACTTGCTTGATTTCCAAGTCTCTTGGGAGGCTTTCGGTCTACCCAACCTTGACCCCTTGCTGAAAATGTTGCTGGGATTTGACCTTCAAACCATAAAAGACAAGGATTGGCCGGTTATGTCGGCGCAGTTGTCTGCCATAAATAAGTTGCAGGATGTTGTGCTTGCTGACAGCACTACGAAGAAAGATTATGTCTTCTCGGGTATGGGCGTACGCGTCACCTGTCCGGAAATAGATAATGGGTACGATCTTGACATCCAGATAGCGCCCCTAAGCATAAAAACCTCCAATAAAAAAACCGTTCCCATCTCCTTCGCCAACCTAACGCTGGGCACAGGCGGTCAGGACACCACTTACCAAAGAGGAAGTCTTGGCAATCTAGAGATTAACGCAGCTCTTTTTGTCGAGAATGAGGCCAATTCGGAATTGACATTGAGAAAGGTTCTCGGCGATTACATAGACCTCGGAGCCGTTGGCGATATCCCGCTTAAGTTCAAGGAGCAGAGCGAATATCGTTTTGACATAAACGCAAAGGTTGCCCTCGACATGTTCGACAACCGTAACACTAAGGCCGAAATACTCATTAACTTTAACGGAGAGCAGTTTATTAGAGGTTATTTGCTACCAGACCCCAGTGCTGTCGCCAGCGGGGCGGCGCAAGTAGAGAACATACTTTATTTGGATTTGTCCGCCCTGAAAGGTATGCGTAGCGACGGCAAAATTGACGTTATTATCCCGAATATCAGCATTAGCGGTATTAATATCAAGAGCATGCTGTTTGAGGAGTTGCTGGGGAAAGTCATCCCCTATCTTGACCCGACCTATATCGAAACGCTTGCCCCCGAAAACGCCGACGGTGACGAGGAGGAAGGCAAACTTGATTTTGGCGCCATACTGGAACTCATCACCGCCAATTTGACCGTCGAGCCGGGCACGAAAAAAATGGAACTGAGTTTTGACAAGGAAGGACTTAACGGCTTGTTCGGCTTGTTTATTGAAGACGCAAACTTCGGTTTTGAGGGCGCATCTTTGAAGCTTGACCTTGCCCATATTTTTGACAGTATATCTTTCGACGTTCAGGTAACCGAGGACATAGCGCTCGGACTTCGTCTGGGCGGTGAAAACTATAACGGCGTTGCCGTAAAAGCTCTGACATATTTCACCTTCCCCAATTTCGATTTGTCTGAAATCGAGGGACATTATGGTGATTATACCGATATTAACGACGTAGCAGTATATAATGTCAATATGTCTGGCGAGGTTTCTATTGGCACCAACGCCACCTATCCTGAGGGCGAAGGCATCGACCTTTCGGGCATAGTCGGAGGCATCATTGAGAACGTAATGCTAAATCTAGGCATTAACGAGACAGGTAGCATCGACCTTGAATACGACCTGAAAGTAAATCTTAACATCATAAATTTCAGCAACTTAGAGCTTGCGTTACTTATATATCTTCCGGCAGACGATTTAAATAAAAGAGAGCTTTTCTTGACGGTTTATTATGTGGGAAGCGAGGACACTCTCTATCTTGATTTGTCGCAACTCGGAGTGCTCAGTCGCAAGCTGCCCATGTTGAATATTATATCCACCTTACCAAAGCTCAAAATGGAAAATGTCGGTATCAGCAACCTGCTTGCCGGTATGGGCGAAGCCAACAACGCCGCCACGGCAGAGTACTACAACTCCGCCGGAGATCAATTGCAGCTTGAGGCCGATAATCCTATGGATATGATGGGTCTCATCGGAGAGATTATTTCTGAGATTATTATCGGAAGAGACAATGACGAAGAGACTGCCGAATCCATCAAAATAGTCGTCAGCGCGCAACTTCTCACCGTGCTATTGCAGTTCCTTGGCACGAATATGACTGCTCCCGAAGTCAATGCACACGTCAAATTACAGCTTTACAAGGCAATGGGCGACTACATACAAATTCATCTGGGCATACTTGATTCCGGCAACGCCGAGATAGAGGCAGTCACCCTCGATCTGAATTTTATTAAAGATATTTATATAAAAATTGGCAGAAACACTCTGGTTAACGGACACAAGGTTGAACAATATAAGAACATTAAGTATTGGGCAGAGAGCCTAAAGATATCGGTAGCAAGCGAGGGCTATATTTCGCTGGTTCCCGACGGAACGGAAGTATATGAAAACAACTATTTGAACAGTATCTTCGATAGGCTGTATTCCGGAGGCGATCCGTCGAGTTTTATGGCGCAACTCGTCAAGAGCCTAGCTGTAAGATTTTCTTTGGGCGAACTCAGCATTAATATCGGATATTCAATTAAGGGAAATATAAGCATATCTAATATATTAGACAGCGAACTTGCCATTGTCATTTACGACAGGGACACCGAGGTGGCGACCAACGGTCATACCACAGACGCTTACGGACCCGAGACAACGTACAGGATTTTCTTAGCTGTTTATTTGATTAACAATGAGGCGTATATTGATTTGTCACACTTTGGTCTGCCAAAAATAGCGCTTTCCGATGTCGAGGGCACGCTTCATCAGTTCTATGCAATTCAATGGGATGAAAAGTATCTTGCGGCAACAGAGCTTCAGCGCCGCATCATGGACGATATTGTACAAGGTATCATGCAGAAGGATGACGGCACAAAGGCCGCGGCATGGGATGCGCTTTATGACAGAACGGCAGAAATTGCCGAAAAAGACTTCCTTACGGACGTTTTCGAGACCTATGAAGGCGAGCTTATTCAGCGTTTGAAGGATTTGGAAGAGGATCAAAATTATATTCCCACAGAAGCGCAGCAGGCTATTATAGAGACTAGGGCAAAATCAATGTCTTGGGACAGTATATGCAAGGACTCCGACCGCAAAAAATCTATATTCTGGACGAATTATTACCGCGCCGCCACTCAAGCTAAGGATCTGTTGATTGATGAGATAAGCGCTCTCGAAAGCTTTATTGAAGACGGAGACGGTACTTTCGAAGAGATAGTTGCCGCGCAACAGCAACTGAATATAAAGAATGAAGAACATGACGCTCTCTCTGGCGAGATTTCCATCGCGAACGCCGCAGTGGCGTATTTCTCCACCATGTATCCTACAAGTCCGAGATATAAGAAGGAAGCGCTGGCGTGGGACAGACTACTCATACAGCTGGACAATGTCACGAACAAGCTTACCGGACAGACGATTATTGATACTGTTACCGGCAACCCCAGACTTGATACCACGAATCAAACAAACAAAATAAAGTATTCCGCATGGAATATTTATAAAAAGGCAGTCGAGGCGGATGCCGAAACCTGGAAGGGTCTCAATACCTCGGCAAGCCCCGAAACAAAAGCCGTGCTTGACGGAATTTATAACGCGTTGCTTGAGGATCTTTATTTAAGAATAAAAGATATTATGCCCGAATCGGCGAAAAAGAATGCGCTTATCGCGCTTCAAGAGTATTGGAAGAGCCAATTCAAGGCGCAATTCCCCGCCGACACCAACGAGCAATTAAACGCTCGGGTACTTGCGCACCTCGAAGCATACCCGCAACTCAAGGAGCAGGCCTATCTCGATGAAGCAAAGACGAGGCTGAGCAACCATTTTGAAAGCGCCGATATCGCCATGATTGCCCTATATCTATATAAAGAGCAGGGCGGAATCAGCAATCTCGCTCCCGAGAATTCTGCGGAATTCAACCGTATATTACAGGCGTCGAAGGATTATATTCTAAACGCTTCATATGACAATCCGGGCGCGGTGGCGCTCCAGATGTGGTTCGGAAACGACAGACTGGCAATTAACGTTTCGTCAGAAGTTATGAACAGTTTGCTCCGTATGCTTGACCTCAATCTGCCCGTATCGATACGGCAGACCTATCTCGCCATATTGCTCGGCGAGAATCCCGGCATAAACCTAAGCACGGGCGCAGACGTCTTTATGCTGAACGCTTATATCGGCAACTTCTCTTTCGGGGTACTCGAGGAAGACAGACACGTTATCGAGGTTCCTTCAAAAGACGAATACGCCGAAGGTACGGCTAACGGTATACCCGAAGCCGTATACGTAAAAATAGAAGGAAGCTTGTTCTTCAAAAATAATCCGATTGACGAAACCAACAAGAACTTATTTACCTTTACTCCTTTACTCAAAGAATTCCTTACGGTCTCGCCCTTCGACAAAAAAGAGCTTCGGGATTTTATTGACGAAATCGAAGAGTCCACAGCGCTTGAGGGTGACGTGCTCAAAAGAACGGCATGGGAAGCTCTTTACGAGAGCGCCTTGACAATTCAACAAAGAATCGAGATGGACGGCGCGCTGAATTATGTTACCAAGGCTGCCGCCGATAAGGGTGAGAACATCACCGAAAATGAAAGATTCGCCAGAGCTTGGGAATACCTGTTTGACGGCGCTTCGCTGCTCAATCTCGAAAGTTTGGGCATAGACACGGAAGTTATTTTTAACGGCGAAGCAGACGTTGCTTTGAATTTCAAGATCGAAGGCTATATAGTATTTGCCGACCTTTTGAAAAGCAATTTCAGCATCGAAATCACCAGTGACGACGGTACCGGCGTACAAAAGCTTGTTATCAGAGCCGTATACAACGGCGCCGACGTATATATTGATACAGAGTTATTTGATATCGGCAAAGTGAAGCTTGAGAACATCGAGAACATCATAACCTATTGGCAGGATCTGTTCACCAGCATACTGCCTCAGAATGCCGCACAACCCCAAAACGCTTCCGGACCATCTTACGCCGTAGATAACATCAAGACCTACCTTGATTTCATGTTTTTTGACGGCGGCTTGACCGTTGCGCTCACAAAGGCCGCAATTATGAACGTTATCGGCTTCCTTGGCGTGGATATAACACCGTATTTTGAAGAGATAGATTTCGGAGCCAACGTCACGCTTGACCTCAGCCCCGTTGGGGTTGAAGCCGAGCTGTACTTCAACATACTAGAACAGAAAGACGAGTACGGTAACGTTATTTACGAAAGAGGCGACCGCGCGGATTATGACGTGAACATGGGATTGCGTCTCGGCAACCTTGATGTTGGTTTTGACAACAAGATAGTAATGCCAAATGACAACGATTACGCCAGCATCAGCAATTTCGAAAGGATAAGCATCAGCTTCGGCGGCAAGCTTGACCTCGCGCTCGAAACACCGGACGAAGGCTACCAGTTCGATTATTGGGTGAACATGTTCACCAATTACTGGTTGCAAAGAAACCCGGAGATAGGTCTTATCTTTGATATCATTGAGAATAAATTCGGTTTGGAGGTTTATTTCGACCTCTCGGCAAATATTGATTTGCTCACCGTTGCGGAATTCCGCAATATTGAGCTGTACTTCAACTTGACCTCAAAAGAGGCGTTTGACAGCTACAACAGCGAAGTTAACATACTCAACCGTTCGAGAATGGCGGATATTATGGCGTCTCTCGGAAGCGGGGCACTGAGCGCAGAAGCATGGGATGCGTATTACGCCTTTGTCGTAAATAACAACTATTTAACAGAAAGAGAAAGGATAGAAGAGGTATTCAACAGGCTTAGACTAGAACACAACTATTTGCCTGACGACGCCAGACTCAAGGCTCTCGCATGGGAAACCTCTTATGGAGAAGCCGGAGATTATATCCTCGGTGACATATTATCCTTATATATAATAGTAGATGATGACGGAAAGGCTGACGCCTTCCTTGACCTTAGAGTGCTGGGCATAGAACCCATAGTAATAAGGGACGTCATAAATATTGTCTCGGCCTTTACGGGAGCGCCTGTAAGCATCCTTCCGGGCAACAGGGCAGAAGAGTATTCTTCGCCGCTAAGCGCCGCCGAAAACAGCACGGCGCTACTTGCCTCGAAGATTATGCTAAGTATCGCCAGCGACGAGACCATAGCATCTTCCCCCATTATACTTGAATTGACGGCGGGCGCAATCTATGGAGTCATGGCATCTTTGGGCATCGACCTTGAGGCGTTCCTTGACGAGGGCGGATACCATCCATCTATAGAGCTAGGACTTTTCGGCGAAGATAAATTACTCAACTTGAATCTCGAACTGGAGAAAATACTTGGTTTCGATTTTCAAATTGATATTCCTTCTATCGATATAACCAACCCTCTGCCAAAAGCCATCAATGAGGCGAAATATTACGAAATAGATGATGAATGGAGCACCTTCAAGATAGCAATAGAAGGACAGATGAACCTGACGGCCGACACGGCGACGGGAACGGACAGTATATCTATGGGCGATTTATTGGCGTCACTTTTGAGTAACGACGCTCTGGGCTTCGACGTCATCATAAGAACTCTTGAAGACCTTGACGAGACCATAACCTTCGAACTGGAGGCAGTAATAAACATAAAGAAACTGCTTGCCGGAGACTTGACGGGGTTGCAGGTTTTGCTTGAGGCAACAAATGGCCAAGGCGACGTGCTGTTTGGAATTTACTTGCTTCAAGAGCTTAACCTTCTTGGAGAGGTAATCACCACGGCATACGTTGATGCCAGCGCCATAAACGCAGGCAAGATAAGAATCCCGGATGCCGTAAACGTACTCAGCAAGCTATTCTCGGGCGCCGCAGAAGTCAGCCAAGCCAATAATGTCAGCCTCAACGAATTGACGGCGCTTGCCGCGTTGCGCTCGCAGGCTATGAATTCCTCAATTGATAACGCGCCCGATACCGGCGCAAAAGAATATGTTATGGCGCTACTCGGACAGGACGAAGGCTTTGTTGTCACCGCCGCCACGGGAGTAATTACGCTGCTACTTGAGTCGCTTTTCAATGATGAAACGAGTATTATGTCCCGCGCATGGGAAAATATGACGAAACAGAATATGGAGAAGGAGCGTGACGCCGCGCTTGCCTTGGCGAGATTCGACCTTTCCAGAATGGACAGATATCTCGAAGAGGCCAGAGAGCTGAATGCCGACAACATAAAGCTCTGGGCATACGACGAACTATGGCAACAAAGCACCAACACGCAAAGAATGGTACTTGACCAAAAAGTTGCCGCTATAAGAAGTGAGGATGTATCGATTTCCGATGAGCGCGCAAAAGTAATGGTCTGGGACGGCATATACGGCAATCTGCAGTCCGATATTTCCCGCTACACCACCAAGCTTACAAACAATGAGATAGAAAGAAAGAGTATTGAGGATCTTGATGTAGTAACGAACATGGAGCTAAAGTCCGTGGCGTGGGAGCAATGGTATAACAACTCCTTAGCTAGCAAGGAAGAGATGGATTTACTTTTCAACGAGATGCAGGAGAAGTACCCGGAAGAACAGTTGTCAATAATAAGATCGCGAAGCTGGTCTGATTATTATACAAGGTATATCGGCAGTCCGACAACAAAACTCAAGCTGGATACCCTTTACGCCGCCGTTATGGCGTCCAATCCGGGACAAAGCGAAGCCAATCTTCGCGAAGAGGCATGGACGCAGCTTTATGTAGAAAAACAATCTGACATAAACAATCTGAATATGATTTATAGCGAGGCGCAACTCAAAAAGACGTTATTCGGACTTGTCGAAATTTGGTCGACATATTACAACATCTGGGCGTGGGAAACCTTGTACTTGAGAGCCAACGATGACACAAGGAAAAAACTTTCAGATTTCATAGACGACGTGTTATTCTTTGAAAACTCACAAAGAAGAGCTGCCTCCGGCTGGGCGTTCTACAATGAAGAAATTGACGCGGCCGTGCTCAACAGAATAATTGAGAATGGAGAATCCGTATCGTACATTCTTAGACCGGATGCAAACGGCAATTGGAAGAAAGTAAAGGTTGCCAGGAATGAGCAGACGAGGCTTGCCGAACTATACGTTAATGCGTATTCCAATATGCATAACATAATTATGACTACCGTGCGGCAGAATGGCAAGCTCGAGGTGTCCTTGCTCAACGGCGACAGAATTATCGGAGTGACGCTTGACGTGGCGAATTTCGGACTGGAATTGTCCATTAATGCCATAGAGCCGGGCTTTAGCGACTTGAGTATAAGTCTGCCTGCTGACTTCATAAAAGAGGATTTCAAAACTATCGACGAAAACATTTCATCCCTATATGTCAAGCTTGCCGTGGATTTCGGTTGGGATATGGACGATTTGGCCTCATACGATTTCTCCAGCCTTGTAGAATCCCTTATCGGAACGCAAGACTTTTATCTTGACCTAGGGCTGAGTATAATACCGGTTTTGAAGGTGCTTGAACAGATAGGCAGCTATTTCCGCTTGGAGA
>JAQVME010000032.1 GCA_028703745.1 Clostridia bacterium | reverse complement strand
AAGGTCTAAGCCTATTTCAAACTCCATAAATATTAGCGCTGAAAATCCGCCGATAGTAGTCAAGCTGCTTGCGAGAATGGTCGTAAGAATTCTTGGCAAAGCCCTTTTTGCCGCCGAAACTGCGTCCGTCTCCCGTCGCAACTCGTTGTAGGTGTGCATAAAAAATATGGCGTAATCCATGGCTATACCGAGCTGCATAACCCCCGACGCAGCGAAGCTGATTATGCTGACCGAAGGGAAAATAAGGTTTGTGCCCATATTTATGAATACCGAAACCAGCAGCGTAACCATGAGCACGACGGGCTCCATTAACGAGGATGTGGAGAGAAATAACACGATAGATACTGCGAGAATGCTAAAAACGATATAATACGGCAGTTCCGCCATGGTCTCTTGCATGACTTGCTTTGCCGTGGCAGTCATGCCCGATACGGCAAAGCTCCTTTCCCCTAAGATTTCACCAACGCTGTCGAGCACGGCAAAAGCCTCGTCCGTCGACGGCGAGTAATCGAACAACATAAGTATGACGTAATTATATTTTGTATCCGCTTGTCCGGGATTTATCGGCTCTTTAAGATAAGAGCGTATCTCCTCGATGTTTATTTCTATTTCGGCAGACGGAAAGTAAGTGGAAATAAGCTCTCCCAGCCTTTGCATGTTTTCGACGTCGCCAACCCAAAAGAACTGCGACAAGCCCTCAATCTGCTTCAAAAGCTCTACCTTCTGTTGCAAATCGGCATCCTCCTCGGCTCCCTCCACGACGATGAAAGCGTCGCCCTTTACGCCGAAATGCTCTTTCAAAAAATTTATTCCCCTAACTGTAGAAGTATCCTCCGGCAGATACTCCAGCATATCGGAGTTGATTCTGCCGTCATAAATAAAAAAGAAAAGTCCCACGCCCGAAAGCAGCATAGCTGCTATCACAGCTATGACGATATATTTTCTTTTGTTGACTATAAATTCGGCAAATCTTTTCATTGTTTACGTCCGCGCGCTATCGTTTATTAAAATATTATATCATAAAATACCCGCCGGCTATAACAAAAAAGGTTGCCCCAATCATAATATTGAGACAACCTTGCCTGCTTGTTATATATGGCAGTCTTATTTGTTTTCCTTGTTGCGAATCTCCGTCCTTCTGATTTTTCCGCTGATAGTTTTTGGCAGCTCTGTGACAAACTCTACTACACGGGGGTATTTGTAAGGCGCGGTATTGTGCTTCACGAAATCCTGTATCTCCTTCTTGAGCGCGTCCGTGGGCTCCACGCCCTTAATAAGCACAATGGTGGCTTTTACGGCCATACCTCTCACGGCATCAGGCTCGCCCGTCACGGCGCACTCCATAACCGAAGGGTGCTCCATGATAACGCTTTCTATTTCGAACGGGCCTATTCTGTAGCCGCTGGACTTTATGATGTCGTCGGACCTGCCCACGTACCAATAATAGCCGTCTTCGTCTCTCCACGCCGTGTCACCCGTATGATAAACGCCGTCGCACCAAACCTCGCGGGTCTTCATTTCGTCCTTGTAATAGCCTTTGAAGAGTCCCACGGGTATATCCTTGCCTATTTTGACAACTATTTCTCCGGCTACGCCGTCGGCAACGGTTTTGCCCTCGTGGTCGACAAGGTCAATGTCGTATTGCGGATTGGGTTTTCCCATACTGCCCGGCTTGGGTATCATGCCCTTGAGGTTGCCAAGCATAACCGTAGCCTCCGTCTGTCCGAAGCCCTCCATGAGTTTTAGACCGGTGGCGTTGTAGAATTGCTTAAATACCTCAGGATTCAGAGCTTCGCCAGCAATTGTTGCGTGCTTTAGCGAGCTCAAATCATATTTATATAAATCTTCTTTAATGAAAAACCTGTACATAGTAGGCGGCGCGCAAAACGTGGTTATCTTGAACCTTGAAAACAGCGAAAGTATATCGGATGCCTTGAACTTTTCGAAATCATAGGTAAAAATACAGCCTTCGGCTATCCATTGACCATACAACTTGCCCCAAACCGACTTCGCCCAGCCTGTATCCGAAATAGTGAAATGTACGCCTTCGGTATCGATGTCATGCCACCATACGGCGGTCGTGATATGTCCGATGGGATAATCAAAGTTATGTACGGCGATCTTCGGATAACCCGTAGTGCCGGAGGTGAAATACATAATCATTATGTCCTTGATCGTCGCCGCGGCAGCGCCCGTAGGTCTTGCAAAAACATCGCTCTCGGCGGCTATGCCGTCATCAAAGAAGTCCCAGCCCTCTCTCGAACCTTTTATTATGGATTTGAATTTTATGCCGTCGTATTCGGCGAAGGCTTTTTCGGCTTCGTCGCAAACACCGTCGTCGGGAGTGCAAACAATGCCGCAAATGTTGGCGGCTCTGAAGCGGTACACAAAGTCTTTTTTCATAAGCTGATGCGTGGCAGGGATAACTATGGCGCCTATCTTATGCAAAGCGACTATGCAGAACCAAAACTCAAAGCGCCTTTTCAAAACCAGCATGACCTTGTCGCCTTTTTTTATGCCGTTTTTTACGAAATAATTTGCGACTTTGTTGGAGTATCGCATAATATCGTCGAAAGTGAAGTTTCGTACCTCGCCTTCGTTTGACATCCATATCATAGCCTTTTTTGCGGCATTCTTTGCGGCGATAGCGTCGACAACGTCGAAGCCGAAGTTGAAATCTTCGGGAATGGTGTATGTCAGCTTTTTCAAAAGTCCGTTCTCATCGACGGTTTCTTGCATAAATTTTTTGTAAAGTCTCTCCATGCCTGCCTCCGGATTATATATACATAAAAATATATCATCAGTAGCGGTGCTTTGTCAATGATATAATATTTTTATAGCGCAAAAAAAAGAGGGCGCCCCGGTTTTGTCTGCCGGCTGCGCCCCCGATTCTGTAGCATTTCACGCTACTTAATGTTTTTGTCGTCAAAGATATTTTTTATACCGTCTATGGTATCTTTAATTTCCAGCACGATTTTCAACTTATCCGCAAGACTGTCGACGGTCTGCTGATACTTTTCCTCTCGGTTTTTGCTGTCCTTCAGCTGTATAAAAAACAAGCTGACAAAAAGCACCGCCCAAATGCCGCTGTTAGTCGCCATTTCAAATATGTTTTCCCACATAAAAATAATCTCCTTTGCCGCCTGTTGTTAACCGCCAATATCGCTGAGAAGACGGTCAAAATATAATCCCAGCATATTTCTTAAGTCGCCCTTGTTTTCTTCGATGAGGCGCAGCGCCTCTTTTTTGTCCATACTTTTATAAAAATTCAACGCGGTGTCATAGCGGCGCCTCATTTCGAGTTCCTTTTCACCCGAATATCCATCCAGCCGCTCTTTCTCCTGCTGCTCCTTTAGTTTTTGTTGCTGCTCGGCGCGCCATTTCTCTTCAAGCGCGGCAACCTGCTTTTGCCTTTGTTGCTGCTGAGAAAGCGTTTGCTTATTGTATTCGTTGATTTTTTCTATTTCCTTTACTTGCTCGGCAGTAAGCCTTGAGAGTGTATTTTCGTATTCCGCCGCCTGTTTGAGGTTATAGTCGGCAAGCGACTGCAATTTTGCCGTATTGACTGCCTCCATCTGACGGCTTAATTCTGCAATACGCGCATCGTACCGTTGCTTTATATCTTCAAAATCCGTCAGGTATTCTCCTGTATTCAAACGCTGCCATTCGTTTTTTATGGTGGAATGGGTAAGCCCCTGCCTTATCGACGCATCGCTTATCTGTTGCCGCCCCTGCTCAAAAGCCGCGTACGCGTTATCCAGTTCCCGATGCTGTTTTTCCGCAGTCTGCAGCTGTTGCTCCTCCAGCGAGCCGAGCTTCTCCCCCGCCTTCTCTAAAGTCTGCTTTCTGTATTGCCCCGCCTGCTGTTTCACGGCGGTTGAGGCTTCCTTCATCAACTGGGCTTGGCTCTTAACCACAGGCTCTTTCACCTCCGGCGCGGCAGGTAGTAGCGTGGAATAATCCGGCATCTGTTGCTGCGACGATTTGTTATATGCGCGCTCCATCTCCGTTAGCTTCCTTATCAGCGCAGCGTTTGCTCCGCTTTTTGCCTTTGACGTCTGCTCTTTCTGTTTTATTTTCTCGGCAAGCTGCCTTGCTTGCGACACGATTGCGCCAAGATTGCTCATTATTCCGCCTCCAACTGCGCCGCAAGCGCGTCAATCTTTTTTGACAACGCAATTATTCTGGCGCACAGCTCGTTTATTCTTTCAATTATTTCTCTTTCCATCAGGCGTATCTCCTTTTGATAATATCAAACTCCATAAGCAAGCCACTGAGGTACAAGCTATCGCTTATTGTAGCTATCGATACCGAAAAAGCCGACGCTTTGTCATTTACCGGCAGCAGCTGTACCTGCGGCGAGGAATACACCTGCCTTTGCTTTTCGCACTCGCCGCAAACGGTTACACTAAGCGGTTGATTGGCGGTGAGGTATATCCGCCGCAAAACTTTGTCGCCCGAGAGCTGGGAAAAACCGGTTTTCGGACTGCGCCACAGCTTGAGTAGCGGCTTTTCAAAGAGCCTTCCGCTCTCCGAAACAAGCCCCAGCCTTGACGAGCGGTAATTGTTGAAGGTGACTAGCAGCGCGCATATGTCTCCCACATTGACGGGCAAAAAGCTGCCCACGTCGCCGCCGCGGAACACACTGACGTCGCTGAGGTCAAGGTCGAGGATTATCATGCCGTTATTTTTCATATTGCCCTCATCCTCGTCGCCGACTGTTTGTCCGTCGGTCTTTAAGGTCGCCGAAAGATAATATTTGTAATTAAAATAACAGCTTACCGCATGCTTTTTGCCGTCGATTAATGGAAACAGCTGCGAAAATACCTTTTTTGCGGTGTAGCCGTCAAAGCTGTAAAAGCCGTCCTCCGCCACAAAAATTATTCTGTCACCGCATATCTGCACGGTGTCCGGATATATCCTGTTTGCCGTTGAAAAGACCTTCGTAAGCTTGTATTCTGTCAAATCGGTATACGCCGTCAAGCGGTGTATGCCATAATCTCTGAATATGAATACGTAGTCGTTGAAGGAGAGCACCTTGCCCACTCTGCCGCCCTCGTCGGGGAAGCTTATGTAGCCCGCCTCGGTTAAAGAAACGTTCCAGTTCGTAGGGTTGAGGTCGTCGCTGAAATACACCCTATTAAAGCCGTAGCCCGTCGTGCCATAAATCCTTTCGTAATGCAGACATACCGAGGTGAAGCCCGGCACATTGGCGTAAAAGACCGCCGTCGCTCCGTTATAAACGTACATACCGCCCGAAGAGCCGAACAGCAAAAGAATATCCTCGCCGTTGTAGTGGTAATTGATAGCCGAAGCCGTAGCCCCGGAAAAGGACATCGTGGTTTGTGTGAAAGCCGTTCCGCCGTCAAGAAGGGTGGTATAGACGGCGCCGTCATCACACAAAACCACAATTTCGTCCTCCCTTTGGCGCAAGGTATAGTTGTACTTGTAATAAATCCAGCACCTGACTATTCTTTTGCCGAATGCACCCGTTCCGGGCAGCGCGCTATTGTTTATTACAGCGTTATCTATGCCTATACCGTTTATTAAGGCTCCGTTTCTGAAGCCTATATTGTAGCCATAGCTACAGTATGCAAGGGGCAATGTTTCCTGCTCGGACAGAGCGTCTATGCCGGCAAAGCTCTTTACCGGATAGGAATAACGCGACACTTTGGGGATATAATCATTTCTCAAATAGAACTGCATCACATCCTCCCCGCCTTCAGCGTTATGCTCTGACGGCGCCTCGACAGGTTGAGAATCGCCGTATCGTATCTGTTTTTATAAAAAACCGCCTCATCGGTAAGCCCGGAGCGGTAAAAATACTCGGAGGCTATGCCGTTTGCCAGCACAAAAGCCGTGTATTGCGGGGGCAGCAGCACGGAGTCACCAAGCGCAAGCTCGTCGCTGTGGTAAAGGTAGCTGACCTCTGCGCCGCCTTCTAAGTCGGCCTCTACGTACAAAGGGAACAGCCTGAACTCAACTGAAGCGCCGTTTTTATAAACGCCCAGAATGTCCTTGACCTTTTTTGAAAACTCCGGATAGTAGACTCTTTTGTCGGAAAAGGTGACAGTCTCACGGTTTTTTAATTGCACGTATTCCGTTGTAAGCTCGTGATAAATCATATTGGCGCACGCAAGCAGTCTGGTTCTTTTCTTACTTTCGGTATCCAGATTTATGTCGTCGTCGCCAATTATTTCCACGGTTTTATTCAATATTTCCCTCAGTATCATAATGCCTCCTTTATATTGAGCTTAAAAGCTCCTCCGTCCTGCGCTCCGCCTCTTTCTTTGTGTCGTATAGTTGCCGCTTTTCCAGAGCCTTGTTGGCTTCGTCAATCTCACGCAACAGAGCCGCAGCTCTTTCCTTGCGCGTTTTCCGGCAGAACTCCACGCTTCTTGCATCAAGGCGGTCATAGGGAAGGGTGAGCTCATAGCTCACCCTTCCCTCCGCTTGCCTGTGTATCTCAAACCTTTGGCGGCGGGTATTGTACATCAGCGTATAGCCCTCGTCAATCTCCCTCAGCCTGTCGGCTATATCGAATAAATCACAGTTTATCCTTATCATAATTAACTGAAGTTTATTACAGCCTGTCCGATGGGCTTGGCGCAAATGAGATTTGCGTACTTGACAAGCGTGGCAGTATATGCCGCCTTGTTACTCACTTGACGCAGCACCTTGCCCGTCGTGCCCTCTATCCAGCTCCAGTCTGAAAGCTGATAAAGCTTGAAGTCGTCGGTATTGACAAAATACATCTGCTTGTCGGGCGCGAACCTGTCGGCGACGACGGGTATTCCGTTATAAGAGAGCGCTTTGAAGCCTCCGTCAAGGTTCATATAGTCAAGGTTGGTTCTGGTTTCCGCAAGATGCGCAAAGTACGCTCTTCTCACGTCGTAAGAACAGATAATAAGATTGGTATTGCCGCCGCTAACCTCCTCTACGGTGTCCATAGTGCTCTGCATGAGGTCGGTAGTAAGCGCGTCCGCGCTTATGGTCGTCGGATAGAGATAATGATTGCCGTTACGCAGCGTGCCATAGATGCTTAGAATGTCTGCATCAAAGATGTATGGCAGACCGTATATTTCTGTATTGAAAGAATTTTGCAGGGTGATTATGTCGCCCTCTTCTATTTCTGCCGCAGCGGGAATTGTCTGGGTTTTGATTTTCTTATTGGCTCTGTCTACCGACAGAATGGTGAACCCTTCGAGTTTTTTGGTGCCGGAAGTGGCGCCGATAACGTCGAAGATCATACCTTCAATAAGGTTCTTAGTGTCCGTGACAATTATCTGATTTGTTGCAGCGCCGGTTTGATCGTCGAGCTCCGTAAGTTTGCCTTCACCTCTTTGGAACAACATTCTGGCAAAATTGAACTTTGCCGCCTCAAGAAGTCCTTCCATCTCCACGTTCAAAACGTTGACGAGGGCGTTCGACGAATCCGAGCTTGCGCGGAGTACTTTGTCGGTGATTTCGATAGTGCCATAAATGTTGCGTAGGTCGGCTTTGAACTTTACGTAGTTGTTGCCTCCCGGTTTGGGAAGGTCTGAGGTTTCGTCGGGACAGGAAATGCCGCCGTTCAGACCGTATCGACCTATTGCTACGGCGTATCCGCCCTGTACAGTCTCGCTGCCGCGGTGAATCATATTATAAAAAGCGTTGGTTTTGTAATTCAAGTGGTTCGAAAGCACATCAAGATATACGTCTTTCAATACCTTGTCTACGTTTGATATTGCTACCATATTTTGTCTCCTTATTTTTATTAAATTTCTTTCAGCATTTGCAATGCCAGCTCTCCCGCATCGCCGATATTGCCCGGCCTTGCGGGAGCTTTGACGGGTATTTCACCGCCCTTTGGAAAGGTTTTGGGAAGATTGACGTTGAGTTTTTGACGGTACTCGTCTATGATTTTTTCTTTGAGCCCGTCGTTTTTCAGCACTTCATTGATGACTTTCTCATCCTTCGCCTGCTCTTCAACCGGTTTACATTTGCCGCAAAGCACCCTCAGCAGAGCCTTTTCCAGACAATTCTCGTCGCCGACAACGTCTTCTTTGGCGATTTCCTCGCTTATCTCCTCGGTGAACCCCGCGGCAACGGGATATTTTTCCAGCAGCTTCTGCACTTTTTCCTCCCAGCGGTTTTCCGCCTTAGCCGTGCTTTCAATCTCTTTGAGCCGCTGGGAACGGCGCGTGAACTCCGACTCGAGAGAGTTGTAGGCGTTCAACAAATCCTCCAGCTTATTAAATTTTCCGTAGGAAGCCTTTTCCTGCTTGTCGCCGCTCACTGTTGCTGCGGCGGGTTGGGTCTTGGTTGTTTCCATAAAATTCTCCTTTATTTATTATTACCTGCGGATATTGCATCCGCTTCCTTTTGAAGGCGTTGATATTTTTTGTGCAGCCTTATATGATCAAGTATCTTTTGGCGCTTGTTGTCGTTTACCGGCGTTTCGGAGCTTATTATAAACCTCGTATGCTCTTCGATATGCAGAGCGTGGTTGTCCGTTTCCTCCGGCTCATAGCCTCCGCCGTTTGCCATAGCCGCGCTTTCTTTGCGGGCTTTTTTTATATGCAGCTCGTCGGCGGAACGCGCCGATTCCCAATTCCCGAAGCCCAGAATTTCCAGCACCTTGCTCTTTGCGCCGTCGGTCAGTCTGCCGTTTTCGTCGGAAAGAAGTCCGAGCTTCAACAGTTCTACCGCCATGCTCTTACGGCTAGCCGGTGTATCGGAAAGCTCGTTTTCCGTATCAAAAACCAAATCGTCGCTGGTTATATCGCTGTTAGAAAAGCATAGCCTTTCTATCTCGCCGTTGTCGCCGGCTATCCTCTTAAGCCGCTTTGTCGTGGCGAACTGCCGATAAAGGCGCAATATATGCTGTCCGATTTTTTTCACCGCGCCTCTAACCTCCTCCGCGGCTGAGGTCAACCTTGTGTTGCTTTGCTCTATAAGCAGATTCAGCGCTATTCCCGAAAGGTTTTCCTTGAGAGTGTTCGTCGACAGGAAGTCGTTTACGCCGCTTATGTTGACAAATTCCGCCAGCAGCCTGTCCTCCTCGTCTCTGAATTCTCCGGGCACGCTGCCGGGACTCATCATAAAAGGCGGAGTTGAGCCCTGGCGATAAATTAGCACCTTGCCGGGGGCAAGCCCTTCCTCCTCGAGGTTGTCTAGGTCGATACTGCCTTCCTCCACAGCCATAACGCCCAACGCCAATCGGTTTAGAAACTCGTGTTTGCGGTTCTTGACGGCGTTGTACGCCCTTTGAACGGGGATGAGTCTTTCAATAATACTCATGCCATAGAAGCAACAAGGCTGGTTAATTGACACCTGGCGTACGAAGGGGAAACCTCTACCCTCGCTATGGAGATTTTTGTACGGCAGAATGCCGTCATAGAGCAGCGCGTTGCCGGCAACGATACTCAGCCGCCCCTCGGGATTATCTTTATCGGGCATACTGTACCTTTCAATAACCAGCTCGTGCTGTTTTTTTATATCGGAGAACACCCGCATCTTACGGGCGCTGTAGCCGTAGCCTCCTCCGCTCAAGGCGGTATCGGTATTTATTACGGACACATCTCTGCCTTTTAGTTTGACGCCCCAAATATCCTCTATAACCTTGACGGGATAGGCTTTTGCGTGTATTATCGACGAGCAGTCGTCGACATCCGATGCCGCCAGACTGTCGGGATATATTTCGTAAGGCGGACACACCGAGATATCGGCGTCGCCCTCGAACACCGTTTCGCCCTCGTCCTCTGCCGCGACGCCTCCCTTTTCTTTGTTCCAAACGATTTTATAAAACGCCGTGCCCGAGACCTCCGACCAGAAGCAAGCGGAATTGACGGCTTGACGCAAATCGTTCTCTTCCTCCACACCTTTTATTAAGCTTGTAGCAAACTTCGCGGTACCAATATCGGCGGCGTCGCTTGTCGC
>JAQVME010000031.1 GCA_028703745.1 Clostridia bacterium | reverse complement strand
CAGCGTCATTATTTTTGCCATCACCGCCGTTGCCATTCTTTTGACTATAAATGTCAACGAATTCGCCACGCTGTACCGTTTCTTTTTGCTCTTCCTCGGCTCCATAATCGGCATAATCGGTATAGCGGCAGGCACCATATTAATGCTGACTCAGCTATTTTCAAAGACATCCTTCGGTATTCCTATACTCTCGTCCTTCAGCAAGGAGGAATTCAAAGACAGCGCAATAAGATTTCCGCTGGAAGAAATGGAATACAGACCTGCTTCAATAGCCAAAACTAATAAAAAAAGGAAGATATATAGAGAGGAGTAATGAAGAATAAGAAAACAGTAATTTATATGATTGTCTTAGCCGTCTTATTTACGACAATGGCGGGTAGCTGGAGCCGCAAAGAGCCTAAGCATCTTGCACTGAGCAACAGCTATTTGTATGACGTCGACGAAGACGGAAATTATGAAATAACCGTAGAATATCTCGATAGTCCCTCGGGAGGCACGACAGCCGCCGGCAACGAAAAATTCGTAGTAATGACGCACAAGGGCAAGACTCCGCCTACCACAATCAGAGATCCCGGGATGACGGTGGAAAAGGACGTTTTCGGTGCGCATAACAGAGTGAGGTTTTTTTCGGAAAGACTGGCAAAAAAAGGCGTACTCGATCTGCTGGATTTCTTTGTCAGAGGATATATCACCGATGAAAGGCCGTATTTGATTGTCATAAAAAACGAGGATCCCGGCATGATCTATAAGGCGGATAAGGGTTTTTCAGACCGTGTCGGCGATTACATTTATGAAATGGGGGACAACAGAGGAGAAAGGACGCTCTACAGCGCATTTGTTCGAACCCTGGATTTTTGTGTGGACTATTATACAGAAGGTCAGCAATGCGTCACGGGCGTCGTTGAGGTCAAGCCCAACCCTGTTTCTCTCGAAGAGGCGGCAGAGGATGACAAACCGAAAAAATATTATATGTCCTTTGAAGGGCTGGCTGTTTTCAAGGAAGACAAGCTAGTCGGTTATCTCGATGGTGAGGATACCATGTCTTATAAATTACTGGCGGACAAGGCGAAGGACTCTCCTATGGCGGTTTCTGTCGAAGGTGAAGATTTGTCGATAGTCTTGAGAAAAAGCAGCAGCAAAATAAAGACCTCGATGAAAGACGGCAAGCCCATAGTGGAAATAACCCTTACTAACATGGTGATGATTTCTCAAAACAACACCAAATATTGTGTGAGCGACAAAGACGAATTAAAAATCGTCGAAGAAGCCATGAACAAGGATTTGAGCCAACGACTGAAAAAATCTATAACCAAGGTTCAGACTGAATATAAGAGCGACATATACGGCTTTGGCAAACACCTTCATATGCAGCAGCCCAAGGAATGGAAGAAGGTCAAGGATGCATGGGATGATGAGTATTTTCCTAAGGCGGAAGTAACTGTAACGGTAAAGAATATGGTGGATTTCGAAGGACAATCCTTAGAGAAATTCGGAGAAAAAAACGTAAAGCAGAGGAAATATTGATGACAAAAAAACCTTATATAACTTCAATTCAAGTGGCGGCAATTTCGGGGGGCAGCGCTCTAATGTTCCCTTACACCTTTCTGCCGGTATTGCGCGTCACTCCGGCGAATCAGGACGCCTGGCTGGTTGTCCTTTTATCGTTGCTGTATATGATACTTTTCAACGTTCCCATACTGCTGTTAATAAACAAATTCAGAGGACTGAACGCTGTGGAAATAATGGAGACAGTTATGGGCAAGCCCGCCGGAAAAGCCTCAGCGTTCCTTCTATTTATGTTTGCCATGTTTTGCTTCTTTTCGTGTATGCAGGCGATGTCTATATATTTGAAGCTCTACATTATTGCGGAAACGCCTTTATGGGTAATTATTATGTTCCTTTTGATACCCCTGACCTACGCCTCGATGAAGGGCGCAGGCGTCGTCGCGAGACTGGGCGTAACGGTGGTGCCTTTTGTCGTGCTTACAATTGTAGCTTTCTTTATTATGGGCATAAAGGATATGGAGATAGCCAATCTTATGCCAATAGGCGCGGATTCGTCTTTCTTGGATTTGAATTACGGAGCCATTCTTACGGCGGCAAGGTTCTCCGAAATAATAGTGCTGGCGGTGTTCTCGTATTATTTGAAAGACGACGTATCCATCAATGGCACATATTTTAAGAGTATATTGATTTTCGGCTCAACTTTTCTTCTGATGACCTTAGCTACGCTGCTGCTTATGGGCAGCGGCGTTGCAAAATTGCAAAACAACCCGTTTCTGTCGTATGCGCGGCAGGTGGGCGGTGGAGAAATCCTGCAAAGAGTGCAGGCGCTCAATATTTTCTCGTGGTTCGGGGGCTCCATTCTCAAGCTTACGATATATAACTATATCGCGTCATTTATACTTTCAAAAATAGTCGGCAGTAATAAATTGAAACCCAAGCATTATGCAATACCGCTGTCACTAATAGCCTTTATATTGACTTTTATCCCCGTTATGCGCAAAATGTCAACGTTGCATTATATCAACAGCGAGCTAATATTTCCTTCGATAGTTTTCAGCGTGGTTGTCGTGTTGCCTGTCATCATTCTCATCGTTTATCTTTTCCGTTATAAAGCCGTAAATAAGGCAACCACTGATTTGCTGAACGCAAAAAAACAGCAGGAGGAGCAGCAAAATATGGAGGAGAGCAATGTCCAAAGCGTTGCCAATCAGCCTCAGCCTCAACCTCAGCCTCCGACTGCGCAAAACGATCCATAAAAGAAAATAAAAAATATCCGTACCGTTTGACCTACGGTTTATTCCCGTGGTATTATGTTCCATAATGGGTAATATATACTTTTTCACAAAATAAGGTTTTTCAGGAGCGTTTATGAAAGGTGCGCAGGTTTTTCCAATAAAGATTAAGAACAGAGTCATTCCGGTTATCGCAAGTATCGCCATACAGATGTGTCTGGGTACGGCATACATATGGAGTGTATTCCAGACCGGTGTTGCCAATTATCTTTTTTCCGGCAACAACGCCAACGCGGCATTGACCTTTTCGCTGCTTTTGGCAATACTGTCCGTTGGCAGCGCCTTCGGCGGAAAGATTCAAGACAAAATAGGTCCCAGACCCGTAATAATCTCCGGTGGAATAATTCTGGCTGCCGGCTTCTTTCTTTCTTCGCTGGTTAGACCGGGGACGCCGTGGCTGCTTTGGGTGACGTACGGCGGTCTGGGCGGTATCGGAATGGGCTTTATTTATTCTACATCCATAGCCTGCTGTCAAAAATGGTTTCCCGACAAGAGGGGCTTTATCAGCGGCATAATAGTGTCGGCGCTGGGCTTCGGCGGCGTGCTTTTCACGCCTATTGCCGAGAGCCTGATAAAGACTTTGGGAAACGGTATCGAGGGCATCGGCGAACTTAAGACCTTCGCTTTGCTGGCTCTGATATTCATTGCGGTATGCACGGTGGGCGGGCTTTTTATTGTCAACCCTCCCGAGAACTACAGACCCAAGGGCTGGACACCTCCCGAGCCTAAGTCGGGCGCCCTTGTGCAACAATTCTCACCGCTCGAAATGCTGAGAACGCCGCAATTCTATTTGATTACGGGCACGCTGATGCTTGCGTGTATGGCAGGGCTTATGATGATAGGCTTCGCAAAACCTATAGCCATCGCAAAAGGCGTTACACCAAATGTGGCGGCAGTCGGCGTAATGATTATTGCGATATTTAATTCACTCGGCAGACTGTTCTGGGGCTGGCTTTCGGACAAGCTGGGAAGGAAAAGGACTTTGATAATTCTTCTCGCGCTTTCGGCGTGCATAATCCCCCTTGTAAGCTTTACTAAAGGGTATATGATACTGGCGCTTATCGGCGTAATCGGCTTCTCTTACGGCGGCTTTTTGGGAACCTTTCCTGCCATTACGGCGGACTATTTTGGCACGAAGAATATGGGCTCGAATTATGGCTTCGTGCTTGTCGGCTTCGGAATCGGCGCGGTGGCGTCCTCTTATATCGCAGGGTATTATAAGAATATAGCCAAAGCGGATATAGAGCTTATGCTGCCGGCATTTATCATAGCCTCGGCGGCGGCAGTTGCCGGAGTTGTGCTGATGCTGCTACTCAAGCACCCGAAAAAGAAAGTAGAAAAAACAAACTGACATAATCCCATAACCCAAAGCCCGCGAATGCGGGTTTTCTCTCAAGTCCGACGAAAAGCTCCCTTTGAACGCTTTTTCGTTCTGTCTGAAAAACCAAGCGCCGTACGGCGCTTGGTTTTTTTATATCATTTTGTTGTATCTTGATGAATTGATATGATATAATTATCTAATAATTATAGAGATTGCTCGATTTTTACGGAGGTTGAAATGAAGAAAGAAAATCCAAATATGGATTTTATCGCATTAGAAAAACAAATATTACAGTTCTGGGAGGACGAGAAGTGCTTCGAGAGACTTGTAGAAAAGAATAAAAACGGCGAAAGGTTCAGATTCCTTGACGGGCCCATTACCGCCAACAACCCTATGGGTATTCACCACGCCTGGGGCAGAACGCTCAAGGATTTATATATCAGATACAACGCCATGCACGGCAAGTCCTGCCAATACCAGAACGGCTTCGACGCTCAGGGACTTTGGGTAGAGGTTGAGGTCGAGAAGGAAATAGGGCTGAAAAGCAAGAAGGACATAGCCGCATACGGCCTCGACAAATTCACCGAAAAGTGTATTGACAGAGTAAAGAAGTTTTCCGGCGTAATTACGCAGCAATCAAAGCGTCTCGGGCAGTGGATGGACTGGGACAATTCATACTACACAAACAGCGACTCGAATATTACTGCCATATGGCATTTTCTTCAGAAGTGCAACGAGAACGGCTGGCTGATAAAATCGCACAGACCTATGCCGTGGTGTCCGCGTTGCGGCACCTCGCTGTCCGAACACGAGATGAGCGGCAGCTACAAGACCGTTGAGCATACCTCGATATACGCCAAGTTGCCCGTCCTGAATTCCAATGACAGCATCATGGTATGGACTACTACACCGTGGACTTTGTCGTCGAACGTAGCGCTCGCCGTAAATCCGGGCATAGATTATTTGCGCGTCCAAGTAAAATCCGATACCAGAACGCTGATTATCGGCAAGGACGCATTGGGCAAGCTCAAGGGCGACATCATAAAGGTGCTTGACACCTTCAAGGGCGCCGAGCTTGTCGGCAAGCAGTACACTACGGTTTTTCCGGAATTCGGACAACAGAATTTCGCGCACAAGGTTGTGCCGTGGGAGGATGTGGACGCGCAGGAGGGCACGGGAGTCGTGCATATCGCTCCGGGTTGCGGCGCCGAGGACTTTGATTTGGGCAAAAAGCAAGGTCTGCCTATGATTTGCCCCATAAA
This sequence comes from Clostridia bacterium, assembly GCA_028703745.1. Lineage (GTDB taxonomy): Bacteria > Bacillota > Clostridia > Christensenellales > DTU072 > DTU072. The sequence continues at coordinate 4,662 of JAQVME010000031.1, read as the reverse complement.
CGACGAAGGCAAATTCCTTGACGGCTTCGGCAATCTGACGGGACTTTTCACAACAGAGGTGCTTGAGACTGTGCTTGCCAGAATGGAGTCCGACAACACACTTTATAAAACCGAGGTTATTTCGCATAGCTACCCTTATTGCTGGAGATGCAAGACTGAAGTAGTGTTCAAGATAGTCGACGAATGGTATATCGACACTAAAGAAATAAAACCGCTTATGATTGAGGCGGCAAAGACCGTCAACTGGGAGCCTGATTTCGGCGGCAAGAGAATGATTGACTGGCTGACAAATATGGGGGACTGGAACATCTCAAGAAAGAGATTTTACGGACTGCCCTTGCCTTTCTATCCCTGCCCCAAGTGCGGCAAGCTGACGGTCATCGGTTCGAAAGAGGAGCTGACAGCTCTCAGCGTCGACAAGAATATCGACAACGTGCCTCATCTGCACAGACCGTATATCGACGACGTAAAAATAGTTTGTCCAAATTGCGGCGAGCATGTCGAAAGAATAACCGAAGTCGGAGACTGCTGGCTGGACGCCGGCATAACCTCCTTCTCTACGAAGCATTATTTCGACGACAAGGAGTATTTTGCCAAGAATTTCCCCAATGAACTGGTTTTGGAGATGAAAGAGCAGATAAGATTATGGTTTTATTCCTTGCTGTTTATGTCCGTCACCTTGACAGGCAAGGCGCCTTACCGGAACGTCATATGCCATTCTTCGGTAGTAAACGAGGAGGGCGGCAAGTTCAGCAAGACAGGCTACATGATAAGGTTCGACGAGGCAGCCGAGAAGATCGGTTCAGATACAGTCAGGTATCTTTTTGCCTCCGCGCCTATTTCCGGCGACGTACGCTTCGGCTACGGTCTTGCCGACGAGGCGAGAAGAAAGGTGCTGGGCTTCTGGAACATATATGTATTCTTCAATCTTTACGCCTCGCTAGATAATCCCGATATTGCTGCTTATACTCCCGACTACAACACCTTTACGCATAGCGACAAATGGATAATCGAGCGCACAAACCTTTTCATAAGGACGGCGAAGGCGTCCATGGACAGCTACAAAACCGTCAATCTTATGAAGGAATTCGAGCTATTCAGCGATGACGTCTCGAACTGGTATATCCGCATAAACAGAAAGCGGTTTTGGAAGGGCATAGACAAGGTTGACCAGATGAACGCTTACTGGTGTCTGTACAAGGCAATAAAGACCGCCGTAGGCATACTGGCGCCCATACTGCCGTTCTTGACGGATTATATCTGGCAGAACTGCATAAGAGAGGTCGAAAAAGATGAGGAAATCTCGGTGCATCTGTCCCGCTATCCCGAAGAAATAGCTATGCCGCAGAACTCCGATATTCTTAGTCAGACAGAGGTCGCCAGAGACATAATCGCCACGGCGCAAAGAATGAGGAACGAGGCCCAAATAAAAGTCAAGCAGCCGCTTAAGACGCTTTATCTTGTGCTTTCAGAAAAGGACAGAAAGGACTGCCGTCCGCTGCTGAATATTATCAAGGAAGAGCTGAACATCAAGGATGTTGCCTTTTCCGAGGACGATAGCACCTTTAACGACGTGTATTTCACGGTGAACTTCCGCGTAGCCGGAGCAAAGCTCAAGGGCGAAGCGCAGAAGCTCAAGGCGCTTGTCGATGCTTTGGACAGCAAAGGACATAGCGGATTGGACAAGATGTTTGCAATGGGCGCTATCAGCATCGGGCAGTTCGAAAACCTCGAAAGCCAGCTGTTTGAAAGGCATTTCCGTCCTAAACAGCATTTCATCGTCACCAAAGAGAACAACCGTACTTTGGCGCTGGATACCAGCCTTTCGGACGAGTTGTTGCAAGAAGGACTGGTTCGCGAGCTCATAAGGCAGATGCAGGTCATGCGCAAGGACGCCGGCTTTGCCGTCGAGCAAAGAATAATTATCTCAATAAGCACCGATGACGAAACGGCGCGCGGAGCAATAGACGGCTACGCCGCAAAAATAGCGCAGGACGTGCTGGCAAGTTCGATAGAGAATGATATTGACGGCGCGACGGCCGAAAAGACCTTGAATATCTCCGACAGGGAAATAAAGGTCAAGATGTCGCTAAAATAAGGAGGCTTGTATGCTGAAAGACACGATAAGAAATGATTTTAACGATGCCAGAAAGAGCGGAAACGCCGTAAAAAAGGCGGCTTTGGAAGCTGTGCTGGCAGGCGTGCTGCAAAAGGAAAAAATGCAGGTTGGAAGAAGCGTCACAGACGACGAAGTCATAGAATGTCTCACCAAGGAAATAAAGATTCAGAACGAAATTCTCGAGATGTATGTGAACAAGGATGCCGCCGTCGTCGAGAACTGCCGCGCCAAAATCACTTATCTTTCGGAGTATCTGCCGAAGCAGCTTACGGAAGAAGAGGTGCTGGAGCTTATTAAGAAGCTCGATGTTTACAGCGACAATTCGCCCAAGACCAAAGGCATGATAATAAAAAGTCTTATGCCGCTACTTTCGGGCAAGTTCGACAAAACAAAAGTTAACCCGCTGGTGGAAGGCTATTTAAACTCAAAATAAACAACCTTGATGGGGGTGTGATTATGGCGATATTGAAAAAACTGCCGCAAAAGGACATAAAACCCGTCGGCTGGCTGAAAAAACAACTGGTATTGCAGGCGCAAGGTCTTACGGGAAATATAGAGAAACATTTTTCCGACTTGAGCGCCGACAACGCTTGGCTGGGCGGCAAGGGCGAGGCGTGGGAGAGAGGGCCTTATTATCTTGACGGGCTTGTGCCGCTGGCGTTTCTTCTTAACGACAAGGAGCTGACAAAAAAAGTCTATACATGGATGGATGCCATATTGGGCAGCAAAAATGACTCGACGGGCTTCGGACCTTTGCGGAGCGTTGATTATTGGCCGAGAATGGTGGCGCAAAAAGCGCTCATAAGCTTTTACCGCGCTACGGGCGACGGCAGGGTCATACCATTTCTGCTCGATTATTACCGTTTTGTACTCAAAAAAATCGACGAGTACCCTCCGTATTTCTGGGCGAGCGCCAGAGCGCTTGAGGGCATGGAGGCAATGCTCGAGGTCTATGATGCGACGGCAGACTCCGTCATACCCGAACTGATAGAAAAGCTCAAACGCTACGGCTATGACTGGTCGGATTATTTCAAAAATTTCAAGTATAAAAAGCCCATGTCGGCGTATACCAGCAGAGCGATTTTTAAGCTCGGAAAAGTCATTGCTGAACCTATCGACAGAAGGGTGCGAATGAGCCAGCGTATCCCTGCTGCAAAAAACAAAAAACAGGTAGCCGCATTCAATAATAACAAATTTGTCAAGCTCACGATGCTCACGCATGGCGTGAATATTGCCATGGCGTACAAGTATCCCGTGGTTTACGGCGTATTCAAAAATGATTTTAGCGCCGTCGATACCGTCAAGAAGGGCTTCGAAAGCGTAATGCGAAATCACGGTCTGGCGATTGGATTGCATTCTTCCGATGAGCATTTGATGGGCTGCGACGCGTCGGGCGGCACCGAGCTTTGCGCGGTGGCGGAGCAAAGCTATTCTTTTGAAGAGTCGCTGCGCTTTACTCAGGACAACTTTTTTGCCGATATGACAGAATACTATATTTTTAACGCCTTTCCTGCGACGTTTACACAGGATATGACGGCGCACCAGTACGTACAACAACCCAACCAGATAGCCGCCGACAGAAAGCCCAGACAATTCTTTGACACGAACAAAGAGGCGAATATCTTCGGCGTTGCGCCGAATTTTGGCTGCTGCGCCGCGAATATGCATCAAGGCTTTCCGAAGTTCGCCGAAAACCTTGTTTATACCGACGGCGAAAAGCTGTATTTTCTGCTTTTCTCGCCGTTTGAACTTAACACGGTTGTGGGTGGCAAAAAGGTATCAATCACGCAAAGCGCCGATTATCCTTTCGAGAACAAAGCGGTATTTGAAGTTGCTGAGGCAGAGAACCAACCAGTTGTATTCAGAACCCCTTCCTTCACACAAAAAGTATTGTTGAACGGACAAGAGACGCCTTTTGAGCGCGGTGGACAAAAAACCCTTGCCGTAAACAGCGGAGACAAAATCGAGCTGGTATTTGACGACAGCTTGACGTCGCAGAGCAATGCCGACGGCAGCGTGAGCATAAGAAGGAATAATCTGCTTTTTGCCATGCCGCTGGACTTCGAGGAAAGATATGTGAGGGGAGAGCGTCCTTTCCATTACAGAGAGTTCACCGGGGATTCGCCGTTTGCCTTTGCGCCCGTCTTAAAAGACGGAAGTCCCGAAATAATAGACACAAAAGCGCAAGCCGTAGGCGAAATGCCTTTTGACAGGCAGAACTTCGCACTGGAGTATATCGTCAGAGCAAAGCGTGTGGATAACTGGAAAAAATCCTACAACAGCGCAAAATCCCCGCCGATGTTGCCCAAGGTATCCGACGACGTGAATATGCCGCTGGTGCCGTACGGAAATACGTACTTGAGGATAGCGCAGTTCCCGAGAATAGAGGACAAGAATGATTGATTATAACCTATTGCTGAATAGTTTTGGCATAAAAGGGCTCCAAAGCTGTGACAGATACGGCAACGGGCACATAAACGATACGTATCTCGTTGAGTCCGCTTCGGGGAAATACATACTTCAAAGAGTAAACCATAACATTT
>JAQVME010000233.1 GCA_028703745.1 Clostridia bacterium | reverse complement strand
AGCTGTCCGCTCTGTTATAAAAATGGGCTATTGACTTGCTTTAGGTTTGGTAGTAAGATTAAAGTAGTATAAAATGCCAAGGAGGCACAATGGTAAGAATAGTCGTGCTGGATGGATATTGCTTGAATCCGGGGGATTTGAGTTGGGGAGGTTTCGGCGGCATAACGGACAACGTTATCATATATGACAGAACGCCGCAGGAGCTGGTTATAGAGAGGGCGCAGAACGCAGACATAATTATTCTCAACAAAGTAACCATAGACAAAGAAATCATAGATGCGCTGCCGAAGCTGAAATACATCGGCGTGCTGGCAACGGGCTACAACGTAGTAAATTGCGAATATGCAAAAAAGAAGGGCATCATCGTCACGAACATACCGGCGTATTCTACCGAATCCGTCGTTCAGCACATATTCGGACTGATCATTGAGATAGCATCGGGCATAGGCTGGCATAGCGCCGGAGTCAAGAACGGCGACTGGGGCAGAAGTCCGGATTTTTGTTATTACAAAAAGGACATTATTGAGCTTTGCGGCAAGACGCTGGGCATCGTAGGAATGGGCAAAATAGGACAGCGTTTGAAGGACGTCGCGCTGGCTTTCGGTATGAAAGTGCTTGCCAACAACAGAGACAAGACCGGCGAGGGTGACGGCTACAAATACGTCGGACTTGACGAATTGTTCCAAGAAAGTGACATTATTTCGTTGAATTGCCCGTTAAACAAAGAAAATGAGGGCATAATAAACACCAAGACCATAGCGCTTATGAAGCCCTCGACCATTCTCATAAACGCCTCGAGAGGCGGGCTCATAAATGAGTCCGACCTTGCAGCCGCCCTGAACAGCGGCAGAATACGCGCCGCCGGTCTGGATGTGCTGTCTACGGAGCCTCCCACAAGCGGCAATCCACTACTCAGCGCACGCAACACCGTCATAACGCCGCATATAGCGTGGGCGACAAAAGAGGCAAGAACGAGGCTTATGGATATTGCCGTAGCCAACGTCAAAGCTTTTTTGGCAGGCAAACCTGTCAACATAGTAAATAAATAGTGATATTTTTGCAAGACACTTGCAAATATTACAGAATGTGATATAATTCGTTAAGGTTATATACCTTTAATAAATTAAAAGTAAAACTTTATGGAGTGAAAGAATGGAAAAGATTGCTATTATTGATATTGGTTCAAATACGGCGAGACTTGTTATAGCAAATATACTTGAGGGTGGGTATTTCGTTGTCATTGACGAGCTGAAGGAACCGGTCAGACTGGCGCAGGACATGGAAGTCGACGGCTTTTTGCGGCCTTTGCGCATTCAACAAATGATAAAAACCCTCAACACCTTTAAGAACCTTTACGAAAGCCACAATGTTTCGAAGGTCTACGCATACGGCACAGCGGCTGTAAGAAGAGCAAAGAACCAGAAGAATTTTGTCGACGAGGTCTTGAGCAGCTGCGGCATAAAGCTGACGGTGCTGACGCAAGAGGAGGAAGCTACTCTTGTTTATACCGGCGTCATAAACTCAATGGACGTGCCGAAGGGGCTTATTGTCGACATAGGCGGCGGTTCAACAAAGATTATTTACTACAACAGAAGAACGCTGATAGCGCAGGACACCTTGCCTTTCGGCGCGGTCACCTTGACGGAGAAGTTCCAGAACAGCTCCAAGGACCCCATGGAAAGGACGGTTTTTATAGAAAAATACGTTGCCGAAGAAATAAAGAAGCTGGGCTGGTTCGATATGATAGACGAGGACGCAAAATTTATCGGCGTGGGCGGCTCTTTGCGCAACCTTGGCAAAATAAGCCGCAGATTCAAGAGATATCCGCTTGATATGGCGCATAACTATCAGATTCCTTTCGAGGAGTTCGATGCAATCTACCAAAAAATCAGGGTGCTTGACATTGACAAGGCGGTACGAATCAAAGGGCTTTCTTCAGCGAGAGCCGATATCTTCCCCGCGGCGCTCGCCATACTTAACACGTTGAAGAAGAGTTTGAATTTCGAAGAGATCACCATAAGCGGCGCAGGCTTCAGAGAGGGCGCGCTGTTCAGGTACTCCGTGCCGTCTACATCGGAGAAGCCCATAAGCGACGTGCTGGGGCACAGTATATATACAATGCTTTCGCATTTTGATATGAACGTGCCGCATTCCGAACACGTGTTCGACCTGTCGCTACAGCTTTACCGTCAACTCAAAGTATTGCACAAGCTGCCTCGGTCCTTTATCAAGGTGCTGCGTGTGGCGGCGCAGCTTCACGACATCGGTTCCAGCTTCAAGTTCTACGACCACCCCAGACATTCGTTTTATTTGATACTCAACAGCAACCTGTACGGCATACCCCAGAAGGATTTGGTTATTGCCGCCATAGCCGCCGGCATGCACAGCAAGGCGCCGCTCGAGGGCATGGAGGTAGAGCAGTATCTTTCCGAGGGCACGCGTTCGTCGACGGCCGAGCTGCTGCCGTTCAAGAAGGGCGGCTTCGTGCTGGCGGCGGACG
>JAQVME010000232.1 GCA_028703745.1 Clostridia bacterium | reverse complement strand
AAAATCCGTAGAAGACCTTGATCTTTTAATAAAAAAAATTCAAAACATTGACGGCGTGCTTGACGTAAAGAGGAACCAGTAACGTTTTTGCAACGCCCGCCATCTTTTTACCTTTTGTTTACCTTTCGCTGAATATTGACTTAATATATTTAATAAATGTATAATTATTATTAGTACAATATTTATATAAAGGCAGATAAGTAATGATTCAAAATTTAGAAAAAATCCGAAAAAAAATCCATAAGCAAATCTCGGAAGAAATCAAGGTCAGCGAGCAAAATGGCTGTGTTCTGCTCGAGGGAGAGCTTTCCGACTGGCATTCCATTGTCAATGCCGGCACTCTTGCCGTAGACAAGCAGTCGCTGGGAGTTTTGAATGACATAAAGCTCAAGGGCTTTTTCGAAGAAGAGAAAAAACCGGATGTGGAAGACGGTTTATACGACGGACTTACTCCCGACGTGCTGATTATCGGCGCGGGTATCGTGGGTTGCGCCATAGCAAGAGAGCTTTCAAAATACAAGCTTGACGTTATGCTTGCCGATAAAGGCTATGACGTAGCGCTTGCGGCGTCCTCGCGAAATGACGGCGACATTCACGTCGGCATAGATTTGAAAGCCAGCCAGCAGAAGCATTATTATAATGACAGAGGCAACCGCCTTTACGACAAGCTCTCGGAGGAACTGGACTGCGCCTTTCATCGCACGGGACATATGATTATATTCTATAAGAAGTGGGAGAAGTACGTCATATTCCCTTTGATAAAGCTGAAATCAAAGATGCTGGGTATCCCAGGACTAAGGTATCTTAATAAAAAGAATCTTCAAAAAACCGAACCGGGAGCGCCTTCGTGGGCTGTCGGCGGAGTGTTTATGCCTACGGGCGGAGAGATTTCTCCGTACAAGTTCACCGTGGCGCTTGCCGAGAACGCCGCCGCCAACGGAGTAAATGTTTGCCTCAACACTATAATAAAAGGTATTGACGTCGAAAACGGCGAAATTAAGTCCGTTCGGACAAACAGAGGTATGGTCTATCCTAAACTTGTAGTTAACGCCGCAGGCGTGTTTTCCGACCGCATTGCAGAGATGGCAGGCGACCGCACTTTCACAATTCATCCCAGAAAGGGCACCAACCTTATTCTTGACAAAAAGTGCAAGGCATACGCCGCAACATCAATGAACAAATCTCCGTTCACAAAGTTTGCCGATGAGAAACAAAAAATTGACGACAAGGGCAAGCACACCAAGGGCGGCGGCATAGTACATACCGTTGACAACAACGTGCTTGTCGGACCTACAGCGGTAGAAACACCCTTCAGAGAGGACAATTCCACCGACAAACAAAGCGTTGACTTCATTTATGGCAAGCTTAGCAGGGTTGCCGAGAAGATGTGCTACGGCGACATAATCACGTATTTTTCCGGCACCAGAGCGGCTACGTACGAGGAAGATTTTGTAGTCAGAAAGGGCATATTTACGCGCAACATAATAGAGGCGGCGGGCATTCAGTCTCCCGGACTCACCGCTGCACCGGCAATAGCTGAGGATGTGGCAAAATGGGCGGCAGAACTCCTAGGAAACGTCGAGCCAAACGACAGCTTCAATCCCTTGCGGAAGGGTATTCCCCACCTCGCGGATATGAACGAGGAGCAAAGGAACGTATTCATAAAGAAGAATCCCGCTTACGGCGAAATAATTTGCCGTTGCGAAGAGATATCACGCGGGGAGATTATCGACGCGCTGAATTCGCCCGTACCCGTATATACTCTCGACGCCATAAAGAGAAGAGCGCGCCCCGGAATGGGCAGATGCCAGGGCGGTTTTTGTTCGCCGCTGGTAATGAAAATCCTCGCCGAATACAAAGGCGTACCCATCGAACAGATCACAAAAGCCGATGACGGCAGCGCGGTGCTTTTCGGGGATACCAAGGGGGGATGCAATGAATAAGTACGATATAGTAGTTATTGGCGGCGGTCCCGCAGGCATAGCGGCGGCAGTTGCCGCAGACAAAGAAGGCGCCAAGGTATTTCTTATCGAAAGAGAGGCAAGGCTGGGCGGTATTCTCAAACAGTGCATTCACGACGGGTTCGGTCTCATACGCTTCAAAGAAAAATTATCTGGTCCCGAGTACGTTGAGAGGTATATAGACATGCTGCGCCTGACGAAGGTCGAGGCTGTGACTCTGACTTTTGTCAGCGGCATAGAGAGAAGCGGTGACGGCTATGTCTTGTCGCTTATAAACAGGGACGGAGTGACGAAAATCGCCGCCAAAGCCATAGTTCTTGCCACGGGCTGCCGCGAAAGAACGGCAAGGCAGGTCTTTATACAAGGCACAAGACCGGCAGGTATTTTTTCCGCCGGTACTGCGCAATATTACGTCAACATTTATGGCAAAATGCCCACAAAAAAGTGCGTTATTCTCGGTTCGGGTGACATCGGGCTTATTATGGCAAGAAGGCTGACGCTTGAGGGCGCCGCTGTCGAAGGCGTTTATGAAGTAAAGCCTACGCCGTCGGGAC
>JAQVME010000030.1 GCA_028703745.1 Clostridia bacterium | reverse complement strand
GCCCTGAAAGATGTATTGCGGTTTCAAACACTTCAAATGCCTGTTTGCGGAAAAAAATCAAGCCGAAAGCCAGTAGCAGCAATAACCACTCTCCCGCAATTATGTATTTGATATTTTCATAAAACGCCATATTCATACAAAAGGATATTACCATATCCCAAAAAAAATGTCAATCAGCCGAAGCACCTTGGCACAAACGGCGCCACGAAGGACGCCGGATTTTCAATAATTATGTTTTGTCGCCCTCGGAAAACCGTTGACAAACATCAAAAATCTTACATAACAATGATGTAATGACTGTACCGCAAAATTAAGACCTGCTTGTCCGTATGTGCATGATATTCAGGGTTTTTCCCGGTCAACGCAAAAGCCTATTTCACGGTGTTTCGTTGAGTTTATACAGCAGCCTTTTGAACTCCTCGAGATGTAGCATCTCGTCAAGAATAATCCTCTGAATAATCGCTGCCACATGCTCGTTAGACAGCTTCTTTATCATGCCTTGATAATCGCTTATTGCCGCCATTTCTGCGCTTATATCGTCCATAAGCATTTTGCTCGGGGTCTTGGAATATGCAACCTGAGAGGTGTTATAATAGTTGCGTTGTGGCGGGTTTGCGGAGAAAATCGGGTCAACACCCAGCTTCAGCAGCATTTCCCCCAGGATTTCCAAATGTATCATTTCGGATATGGATATGTTCTCAAGAGCATAGGCATAATCCTTCATTTTTAATTCGTTAAAATAAAAATGATGATATGTATATTGAAAAATTGCGTTGCATTCGCTGATGTATATCCCCGCGTAGGCCGGCGCAATAATTCTTGCGGCGGTTAAGTCGGGTTTAAGACTATCTAGAGACGGATAGGGCAAATCGACTCTTAACGGTATTATTTCCATAATGTATACCTCTATATATTACAGATATTATATGCAAAAGAGACGGCATTTGTTATATAGACAAAGGCGCAACTTTGATATATAATGAATAATATTAGCGGAGGAAAAATGAAGAAAGTAATATTAATTCCCGATTCTTTTAAGGGCACAATGTCAAGCGCGACAGTATGCCGCATAATGGAAAGCGCCATAAGGGTATCCTTCCCCGATGCCCAAGTTATTTCTGTACCCGTCGCCGACGGCGGCGAAGGCACGGTTGAGGCGTTTGCGCAAGCGTGCGGCGGCGAAATACTCAAATGCCCGGCAGTCGACCCATATTTTAATGGAATAGAGGCATTTATCGGATTAATTGACAATGGACAAACGGCAGTCGTCGAAATGGCGGCGGCGGCAGGCATTATGCTGCGCCGCGAAAACCACAATATTGAGGTCACCACAACTTACGGCGTGGGGCAGCTTATCGAATACGCGCTTGATTTGGGGGTAAAAAAGATTATTGTGGGACTCGGCGGCAGTTTGACTACCGACGGAGGCTGCGGTATGGCGGCGGCGCTGGGCGTAAAGTTCTTTGACGACACAGGCGCGCCTTTTATTCCCGTCAGCGGCACTCTCTGCGACATACGCGGCATAAACAAAACAGCTCTCGACAAGAGGCTTTCGAAGGTAGAGCTGGTGGCTATGTGCGACATAAACAATCCGCTTTTCGGCGAAAGAGGCGCGGCATACGTGTTTTCTCCGCAAAAAGGCGCTTCACCCGAGCAGGTGGTTTTTCTCGACAACGGACTGCGCAACCTTGCGGCTGTTGCCGCGCACGACCTCTCCTTCACTGACAGCGCATTCCCCGGCGCAGGCGCGGCGGGCGGTCTGGGCTTCGGTATGAAGGCCTTTTTGAACGCCGGTATGCAGATGGGCATACAGACGGTTCTCGATACGGTGAACTTTGATACGCTGGCTGCAGATGCCGACCTCGTCATCAGCGGCGAAGGACGGCTTGACGCGCAAAGCCTCGGCGGCAAGGTAGTCATAGGCATTGCGCAGCGCACAAAAAAACTCGGCGTCTTTCTTCTAGCCATAGTCGGCTCAATGAGCGAAGACGTAAGCGCCGTCTACCCCCTCGGAGTAAACGCCGTCTTTTCAACCAACCGCGCAGCTCTTCCCTTCGAAAAAGCCCGCCTGCGCTGCCAAAGCGATTTGTACGATACCGTCGCGGATATCATGCGGGTGAAAAAATAGTCATGACACATTTTTTATATAATTAATATTGGATAATGTAAGAAGCCCCCTTTTTTCAGGGGGCTTCTGTTTGGCCTTTTTTTCTTAATACTGCCAGGTGAAGTTGGTGTACGCTGTCTGGTTCGCCACAAGATAATTGGTTTTTATAAAATCTAACGATGTAGTGCCTACATAAGTTCCGTTGTCCCAGTCTTCGAACGGCACGCTGTACACAAGGTTGCCGTCCTCGCCCGTCCGAATAACTCTTGTGTCGGATACTCCGGTCAAGGTGGCGCCGCCAATAAATGCCTTGCAATAGGCGGGAGAGTTCTCGCCTGAATAGTCATCGGAGGGTGAACCTTCAATAAATCTCGAGATAGATACGAATGCCGATTGGATATTTATTAGCAAGGTTCTTCCGTAATAATCGTTGTCTAGGTTTTCGTATCTTGATTCGCCATACGCGGATTCGGTGTCAGGTATGCTGTACGCAAACAATAATTGCTGGCTACTCGGACCGTCTCTAAATACGCTGCCGGGAGATTCGCTCAGCCTGTTCGCGTCAAGACCGTAGACTTCTTGCCAGCCGTTCCAATCACTGCTACGAGTAATGCCCCAGCTGTAATACGCTCTGGACATTTCCGGTGTGCCGCCGCCTATCACAAGACCTACATTAAGATTCAGCGTTGTATTGTTATTGTTGGGTCTGAAGCAATCGAACCACCAGTAGCCATCAAACACACTTTCCTTGGTTGTTGCCGAGCCGAACGCCGCGCTGTACATACGGAATTGATTGTTTATTGCGTAGCAGTATCTTACGGAATAATGCGACGCGCTGGTGGACAGCGAATAGGATTTTGTGCCGCCTACTACGCCGCCGATTCCTATATTGCCGCTTCCGCTTGCCGAATCGGCATAAAGTGTGTTGATGAGAATTATGGCATTGCCGTCGCTATAACAGCTGCTAACGCCTCGACCCTGCGTAATAGCTCCGAGGTCGTTGAAGCCTACCACTCCGCCAAGATGCATATAGAAGCCCGGAGGGGCGTTCTTTGCCATAACGATCTTAGTTTTTTTCATATAACTGTTGAATACCCTGGCGTTGTTGTAACCCACGATGCCTCCGACACTGGTATAGCCGGAGTTCCTGGTAGTGTTGGCTGCCGACAACTCGTCAATGGTCGCCGTGAAATCGTCGCCTCTTCCGTCGGGATAGACATAAAGCTTGGTGCTCGTACGGTTATAGCTCAAATTAATTGCGTTGCCGATTACGCCTGAGTCAATAATCAAACCGTTATAGTTCGTTAGTCCCGAGGTAATATACATATTGGCTCCGGCAATAATTCCGTAACCTCCGTTGGAAATAACCGGCGCCACGATTTCTACCGTGAAATCATACGAGGATACTCTCAGCACGCAGTTCTTTATGGTGCCGGCATTGGAGCCTACAAGCCCGCCGCAATAATAGCCGATAAGCTTGATAAAGCCACGTATGGAGCAATTGTCGATGACGGCTTTGATGTTGTAGCCGGCGAACCCTCCCGCCGAGCCCGTCATAATTGCTGCTCCCGCAGAAGTGCCTCCGTTTCCGGCTCGGCTGACCTCCACATAGCTTGAGCTACCGCCCGTAACATAACAACCCGACACTGTCGTACCGAAGTCTCCCGCTGTTATGGCGCCGGCAAAGCCGCCTGCAAAGTTGGCGCTGTCCGAGCCCACCTTGTAGGTCGCCGACACAAAACTTCCCGATACACTGCAGTCGTTTATGGTGCCGAACAGTCCGCCGATGTTGCTGTTGTAGCCCGTAATTGTCAGCGTGCCGCTGTTATCTCGAACGTTTGTAACTATGCCTTGGCTTACATTTCCTACTGCGCCGCCGATATTGCTGAAGCCGTACATTGTTATGTTCGTGGTCAGCAAGATGTCATTGAGCCTGGCATTCAGCACTTCGCTCTGTCCTACCATTTTTGTTGCGCCTGAGAACGAACCGGCTATCACGCCGACGTTGTTGGCGGCAGTCTTCATATAAATATTATGTCCCGGCTCATAACCTCCGGCATAAGTTTCCTCGATGCGAATGTTCTGAATCAGCGTATTTTCGCCGAGCATTCTGGCGGCGAGATACCCTACGTTCGTGGAGATACCTGACATAGTATTTCCCATGGCGTCTCTCATTATGTCGATAACAATAGTAGCCGTGCCGAGATACAAATCCTTTACGGTGCCGTTCTTTATGCAAGAGAACACGCCGTAGCCGTAACTCATATAATCATACGTGGGGCTGATAGTAAAGAACGCTTCCGTAGCCTCCACATTCAAGGAGCGCAGAGTTTTTGTATTGCCATCCAGTACGCCGTCGAAGCCGTTGCCGTCCTTTGAGCAGATAGGTACCCAGCTTGCTGAGTTCTTGACTTGTTCTCTGGTCGGATTGCTTACGCTGACGTTATTCAAATGGATGTCCTGCATCAGTTTGAAGGTTATCGGGTAGCTAGCGCCGTCGTTCTTTATTCCGGCGCAACTTGCTCCGTTAGAATCGAAGAAAACCTCGATATTTCTGAATTGAAGCCTTGCCGCCGCCACAGAAGACAACGTCAATGCATCGTCAACGCTCACACCGATAAGATAAGGATTGGTCGAGGTGCCCGGCTCGGCTTTTGTCGAAATGCCGAACAGCTTGTATTGCTGATAATTTATGGTTACACTCTTGCGGACGTCTTGACTGCGGCTGTTGAAATGCGAATACGCCATATCGCCCGTCAGCATGTTGTTATATACCTTTATTCGCCTGTCCTCGGCGACTTTGTAGCCGTATGGCACATAGTCATAGGTTAGCGCGCTACCCGTGCCTAGGTAATTAATGTCTCTTATCGGCACTCTTTTGAAGGTTGCCGTGCCGTCAATGGTGTTGTCGTCTCCGTCAAATACCACAATGGGCGCGTCCGGGTCATACTGTCCTTCGTCCCTGGCTTTTACGTAACCTGCCATAAGGTCAGTCAGCCTTATGCCGGCGTACCACATAAGATTGGTAAACGTAATCTCTCCGAAGGATTCATACTCAATGCGTAGCGTCCTGTTCGTGCAGGAGTACAGCGTCATCGAGGTTACTTCGTCATTTGCATTGGTTTGTGTGCTATCCTCGCCGGCGCCTGTTCTGAACTGGGGCGCCCTGAGCTGCTTGTCATAGTGTTCGTTGAAGCCCTTAATTTCCTTGCCGTTGCCGATCGTTGTTCTGTCCGTATTAATCTCATAATGCACTCCGGCATCCATAGTAATAGTAATCTTCCACGGTTCCTCACCCGTTTCAACGGTGTGAAGGGTATAGCGGCTTCTTGTGTCCTCGTATGCATCGTCTAAAGTGTTTGGTATGTTGAGCGGCAGAGAAGCCGTATTCAGCACGAGTTTCGGCGCGTCGTGTTTTACGTAGTCGCCGCCGGCAATATTCAGCGACTGGACTGTCATAGTCCATTGCTTGATATACCTTGCATGCAAATATCTGTTGTTTTGTTCGGAATTTTGGTTCATGGGTTCGTCGGGGTCATAGAAACCGAATTTCAGATGAACCCTCCACGCCTTGGTCGACTCACCGGGCACTTCGGTCTCGACGAGAGTGCTGTCGAGCAGCGAAATGTCATCCGAATCGCCGTATGGCTTCTGATACCAACCGATAAACCTGTAACCTGCCGCAGCTCTGGGAATAATCAGACATTCCGTATAATAATTAAAGGTAGCAAAAGTGTCTGTACCAGGCGAGGAATATATCTGTGGAGTCTGGGCGGCGTTGCCGTTCGAACTGCTGTCGTCGACGTAATAATAATACGCCTTCTTGTCCAGAGTCAAGTTTACTTTCTTCTGGTATTTAGGTCGAATTATGAACGGCTTTGTATGGTCTATAAAAGAAGCCTGTGTCAGATTTATGGAGTACGCTTCTTTCTTCGCGTTGTTGGTATAGCCGATAATTACGCCTTGCTTGTTGTAAACGGGACTGCTGACATAGGGTATTACTTTGAATTGATCCGTTGCCCAATCATAATACTGCCACTCCACAAGCGCCATACCTTCTGAAAGGAAAGTCTCGAGGTACAATACGTTGTCCGTCCAGTTGTTGTATTGCTGCTCGGGATAATTGAGGTTTTTGAGAAGCATCTTATAATACTGAGTGATTGAGTGAACCTTCCTGCCCGACCACACGCCCGGATTGGCGTTTATTAGCTTTCTGAGCTCCGACCACACTGGCAACGCGCCGTCATAAGCTTCCATTACGGCTCTTTCCGGCACAGTCTGATTGTACACATCCATAATGTCTGCAGGGCTTTCGTTCATATATATGCTCTTTATTTCTTGCGCGGGCGGCAGCGCAAACTCTCTTTCGCCGGAGTCGCCGCTCAATACCTGCTCCATAGTGAAATGCTCATAGAAAGATACGTTGACATTGGTGGACGGAATCCAGCTGTTCCAATGGTCTGCCAACGGATCGTAAAAGTACGACTCGTTGATAACCGTCAGTTTGTAGATAGGCTGATACACTGCTACTACATTTATGGCATAGACGTCAACCACACCGGACTTGAGTTCCATTCCGTCATAAATATTCTTTTCTTCTGAATTCTGATAAAGCCTGAACCAGTAGCTGAAAAGCGACGTATCGGGATACTGAAGTTGTAAGTTCTTGTAAATGTTGTCACCGTTTACGAACCAGCCCACAAACTGGTAATTCTCGTCTGTGGCGGGAGTAATCAATTTGATTTGCGAATTGTAGTCGTATATCTCGTATTCCACCAGACCACCGCTCATTTGCGTATAAACCGGCTGAGTGCTCGACGAAAGGTCCTTCTGCACGTTGCCTATGCCTGCGCCCTTATTTTGATAATCGGCAGAATACCGCACTTCAAAGGTCCTGTAAAATTCGAACTTCATCACCATATTCGCCGTGACAAATATTCTGTATACGGTATTACCTTGATAGTCTGTACTGATATTTATTAAATCGGTAGAAGTGTCCACCCACGTCCATTCATTGACCGAGCCTTCTGCCTTAAATACGAGTTCTCCGTCCTGCGACGTCCTCTCCTGGTCAATATTCTTCAAATACAGCCCGGTGAATCTATAGTTTTGCGTCGGCTTGACGGTTATGGTGACGGTGTCAAGCACCTTAGCGCTATTCATGCTGCCCCTGAAAATTGTTGCCGGCTGGTTGACGTTGTCGTGGCTTTGTATACTCCACACAAGCGTGCCACCGTTTATGCCGGATTCGTTTTCGATGGTCTTGATATCAAAGCTTAACATCGTCTGATTGCGGGCGACAAGATATATGTCCCTGCTCTCAAGCACACGAGTACCCGTGGTCGAAATGCCGGTGATAATTCGGTAAGTCGTGCTGTCTTCTTTGTCATAGAATGCCATGGCGCTCATATTCCTCGTATCGTGGTCTGTCGCCGAAAGTTTGAGGAAAGAGCCGCTGTCTACATAATAGGTATATGATTCGACATAGGCGTTAGCATCGTTCTGCTGAGCCTGCTGATAAATCCATTGATTGATCGGGTTTTTGTCTTCAAGGATATTCGCGCCTACCGTTGCCTCTACAGTGATGAAGGGCATATACCGCATATTGTTCGTCGTGCTGTAACCGCTGACGTACTTGTACGGGGGTATGACGGTTACGGTGACCGTAAGCACTCTGAAGTATACCGCGCGGAAATACCTGTCTCCGTTGACGTTGTTGCCTCTGTCGGCTTTTATTTGGTATTGCATCAACGAATTGTTCTCTCCTGAAAGGCTGACCCCTCTTTCTCCGTCTCTGACTATCTGCCAGCCGGTACCTACCTGCTCTTGATAATAAGCAAACCTGTAGGTCTTCTCCGGCGTCGACCTTGCGACAGCCGATACCGTTACGTTGGTGAAGTATTCGTATTTTATGGTGCCGTTAACGATGGCCATAGTATCGTCGGGGTTGTAGGTGACTATGGTGTCTCCCGCAACGTCGCTGTAACCGTCGACCTCCATTTCATAAACGAAACCCCTGATACTGCTGACATGCAAATCTATTGCCGTCACAAAATACAACAACAGAGTATTGTTGTCGCTGTCGTGAACGTCGAGATTGTTGACTAGCTCGCCGGAAACAATTATGCCGAACTGAGCGTTCAAATTCGATATTTGGGAGGTGTAGTTTATGCCGTTGATGATTATGGCGACTACGGAATAGCCCTCTGCGAGTATGGGCATCACGGCAAGCGTGTTGCCGTGCGTTACGATAGATACAGTCTCGATTCTCAGTGTCGGCGCCTCGCCTCCGTAAGTCGTGGTATCGCTCTTATTGTCATAAATCTCAATAGCAGTGTTATAAATATTCTTTCTCAATTGCGCTTCAATGCTGAGAATACTCTTGCCGTTCAACAATTCGTCGTTGACCTCAAGTTCGAACATGTAAGTGTATATATTCCCCACGCAGGTATAGCTTGTGTACGGTACTATCCTATCGTTAATGCGCATCTTGTCAAGAGACAGCCCCTCAACCGGCGCCAGCATAATTACGATATTATCGAAATGCTCAAGTGTGTCGCCGCTACTTATTACTTCAGGGGTACCGTTGCTCTTCTCGACAATCAGGCTGCTGTCGGATACGCCCGCAAGCTCCGTAGGCGTTTTTGAAATACTGACATCGTAGGTCTTTATGACAAAATCTACCTCGAACTCCATATCGCTGGAGACTTTTACTCCCGACGGCAGCGTAAATCTTCTGTAATCCGGCTGGTTCTGTTGCCATAATGCGGTATTGACGGTATACACGATAGGGTTGCCATAATTGTCTTTTACGGGCACTCTCACGCCTTCTACATATTTATAGAGGGCGACTTTTACTTTGTCATATTGCGGAGGCGTGCCTGCAAGCTCTCTTATTCGGTATCCGTTGTTGGGCATAAGATAGAAAACCAGCTCGTCATAATGCCTGACACTCATAGTAACTATATCCCATTTGTGTTCGGCAATTCCCCAATAATAATCTTCTAAAAGGGGGTCATAAATCCATTCTTCGATATATTCGGTTCTTTCGGAATAGGACTGCGGTATGTCCGCATAATTCGGATAGAAATCACCCGTGACATCCACCTTCATCGAACCCATGTCCAAGTCGTTTATTACGACGGTTATTTCGTAAGCCTTGCGCTGGTAAACTGCCCTGACCGAGATATTCTCTCTGACGTTCGGCACGAGCAGTATATCTCTATACTGCATGGTTCGGGGGTTGAGCACGTTTTTCTGGATGCTCTCTTTTACGTCAGTCCATACCCCGTCCCGGAAAATCTCAAGTGTAAGGAGATCGTAGCCCGAATCGGTGCTGACCTTCAAGACTAATGTCTCTGCCCACGGCACCTTCGTAAGTTCGGGATATGCCTGTACGGATTCAAACGACACGCTGTTTTTGCCGTCGTCGCCTTCATGATTAATTTCGACGGTGAAGCTTCTTATTTTATAAACGACAGCTATGTTCAGCGCGCCGTCGCCCATAAGGCGGTTGAGTGTAAACTGGCTGTTTCTGTCGGGAATATTCGACACGCTCTGCGTTCCCACGACAAGAGAATCTATATAATAGCCCTCTTTGGGTATTAGCGTAATGCCCAGCTGAGTGCCAAAATCGCATCTTTGGCTGATGGTGTTCGTACCCGCCGGTTCGTATATGCTGGCGCCGATAGTAAGCTGAATAGTAGCAAAATCAGTTCCGGGGATGGAAATGAGGTCGCCTTTTTTGTCATAAACGTAATAGCTGAAATTTATGGGGTGGTTGTTGACGACGTACCTCACTCTGGCGTAAATGTCGTTTTGGATTATGCTATTGTAGGAATTTGCTCTTACGCTGCTGGTTCTGTCAACCTTTACGCCGCCTATGAGATAATAAAATTCAGTTCTTGTGTGACCAATAGACGGCGCAACGGAGACCGTATAGCCAAGACCGAATTCGAATTTGCCTGCTACGAGGATAAGCGTCGAAGGCTCCTCTGATCCCACAGTCATGGCTCTCGAAGAATCGTTGGGATGATAGAATCTTGTTACTATCG
>JAQVME010000029.1 GCA_028703745.1 Clostridia bacterium | reverse complement strand
ACCGGGCATTCCCGTTATGCGCGCGCCTTTTTACGAATATAACGATATGAGGCTATACAAGGAAGATTATGATTATATGCTGGGCAGCGACGTATTCGTCGCGCCGGTAATAACACAAGGCGCTTGCGAGAGGTCGACCTTTGTTCCCGAGGGCGAATGGATTCATCTTCTGACGGGGGAGAACGTAAGCGGCGGCGCGCAAAAAATATCCGCGCCATTGGGCATTCCCCTGGTATTATATAAAAAGGACAGCGCTTTCGCCGAGGTTTTCGAAGGCTGCAAGATAATATAAGAGGTGTAATATGCAAGAATTGACATTAAAATCATGGGACGGCAAAGAGATTTTTTGCACGCTGTGGGACGATACCGAAAATCCCAAAGGAGTCGTACAAATATCTCACGGCATGAGCGAATACGGCGCCAGATACGAAAGATTTGCCAGATTCTTAAACAAGAACGGCTACATTGTCTTTGCCGACGACCATAGGGCGCACGGCAGAACCGAAGACGATGCCGCGAGAGGGCACGACACGGGTTTCATCTTCGGCAACACGCTAAAGGATTTGGTCTTCATACACGAGTATTTGAAGGACAAGTACCATTTGCCGCAGGTCTTTATCGGACACAGCTACGGTAGCTTTCTCGGGCAGGCTTTTTATCTCGAGGACACCGACGTAAAAGGCGTGGCTTTGCTGGGTTCGGCGTATTTGCCCAATCCGGTAGTGGCGGCAGGCATAGCGGCATTGTCACCGTTCCAATTGCTGTTCAAGGGCTACCGCCCGAGAATTTTCGTAAAAGCCACGGACGTGCTTTTCCGCTACAAAGGCGACAAAGGTCCCAGCCAATGGGTGACCGGCGACAAGGTAAGCCGACAGGAGTTTCTCGATGACCGCTATTGCGGCATAGATATGAGCATAAATTTTGTATTCTCCATGATGCGGGGAATATACATAGCCAACAAGAACGTCAAAAAAATTAATCCTGAGCGGAAGCTCGGCATCTTCAGCGGAGACGGCGACCCGATAGGCGGAAAGGGCAAAAAAGTCAAGGCGCTGAAGAACAGATACGAAAAATACGGTGTAAAGGACATTACCTACCGTCTGTATCCCGACGCCAGGCACGAGGTGCTGAACGAAACGATTTTTGAGCAGACCCAAAACGATATGCTGGAATTTATTGAGCATTGTATTAAATAAGGATGAGATACCTCGGCTATGCTCCGTAAGACATTAGAGATTGTCATTTCGACCGGAGTGGAGAAATCTCAATCCTTATAAAGTTCAAAATTGAGTAAAAGCGAGACTTTGCAACTGGTCGGAAACTTATCTTGACCTTCCGCCGCCTCCGCCGAAGCCGCCGCCGCCGAAACCTCCGCCACCGCCGAAGCCACCGCCGCCTCTGCCGAAGCCGCCGAAGCTGCCACCGCTATGCTGCGCGGGTGGGCGAGAGACCGCCGTTCGGGTGATATTCATTATGGAACGCGAGAACATAGCGTTGAAAATAATGAAATCAAAGGGACGGTAACCGATATAATATCTCGGGGGTTCTACGGACAGTCCGTCAAACTTGTGCATCCATTTGTCCGAAACGCCCAGGGTATTGGCAAAGGGCAATATCTCATAATAGTAGGAAGGGTTATCTTTAAGCATCATCTCCATTTTGTCTTTTTCGACGGTGGATATATAATTTTTGAAGCCGATAAGGTCGTTGAGCAGTCCCGAATAATAGTCCGTTCTTTTTTGCGCAAAGGGCGCAAAGGTAAGAATCAGCCCGTAGGTAAGAACGTAGACCATGGCGTCGGGCTTGGGTATAAAGTTGCTACGGAAAAACAGTATCATAATAAAGCACAGCACAAAAACCAAAAAGGAGTAGCCGAAATAATAGTATTTCTTTTTTTCGAAGATTTTTGGCTCAAAGCGGAACAGGGCAGTGGCGGCGAAATAGAGCGCCACGGCAGGCGCCGCAAGCAATAATAAATTTATGGGAACATACGTGCTGTGTATGGCGCGTCCGCTGAAGAACAAGGATACAACCGTGAAAAGCACCGGCAAAACGCAAAGCAAAACGGCGACGAATACGCTATTCTTTTCGTAAAGCTTGTTGTGGTAAAGTCCGACGAGCTGCTGCTTAGCGCGCTCCATAGTCGAATAAAATGTGTTTTGCAGGCTACCCACGGTGATAACGTCGCCCTTTTGGAAAAGCCCGTTGAATAGCGTCAACTCGTGGCTCTTGCTACTCTCAGGCAGGGGTTTGAGCTTGGTCAGAGAGATATCCTTGTCCTTTTTGTTGTCGGCTATACCCAGATATCCTCGCGCCGCCCAATAATATATTAGTGACGTCAGGTCGGACGCGTCACACTTCGAGTCGACGAGATAACCTGCCTCTGCGGGGTTGAGACCGCCGGGCGTAAAGTTGACTACGGGATATATCTGATTGTCTTTGCCGAACTTTGCATATAGCAAATAGCAGAGCAGAATAAGCACAAGTCCGGCGATAATTTTTGGCAGAAGCGACCACTCGAATTTTTGCTTCAACGTTCCTTCGGGCAGATTGTACCCTACGGTGATGCCCTCGTAAGGCTGCAGCGCGCCATTGGATTTTATGTTTATCTTGGTGCCTTCTGCAGAGACATCGAGCCTATCTGCGCCCGCGGTAGTGCCCCACTTGCCGGTATAATAGAAAGATGCAGTAGGTACGGCGGGCAGTGTAACGTCTATTTCGGTGTTGAGGATACGCACCGGCCAGCCCACGCCTATAACGTTCAAAGGAACGGTGTTCTTTGCGTCCGTTATTTTTGGCAAAATAAGTGTATACGTCAGCGTATATTGCCTTGGAGCCGTGGAAGGGGTGAAATTGCTTGCGTCGAGGTCTATGGCGACATTTGTGCCGTACTTTTCTACGGATATCTGCCTGTCGGGGCTGTCTATGTCCTTTATTTGCAGACCCTTGACTATGGGAATATCCCTTATTATGGCGCTCTTCGGTTTGAGGTAATTTATGTCGATAATTTCTTTGACATAGACATATCTGTACTCATCAACCTTCATTTCGACATAATAATTCGATACTTCGAAGGAGTCGTCATAGGCGTATTCTATTTGCGGCTCGACATTGTTGAAGGGAATGACCCCGAGCATAAGAATTGTGAGCGGCAAAAAAATTACCAGCATAATAATGAGGATTTTTTTATTCATAACTTTTCCTTTCTCAAAGAGATGTTATTAATTGAAGGATACCTTTACGTTTTGTCTTTCTTCTGCGCTGTCAAGCTCGAAGTAGGGCTTCTTCTCCAGTTTCATCATACCCGCGACTATGCTGTCGGGGAAAATCTTGATTCTGGTGTTGTAGCTCTTTACGACGGCGTTGTAGTACTTTCTGGACTGCGCCAGTTCGGTCTCAATGGTCTTGAGTTGTCCCTGAAGTTCTGTGAACTGGGTGTTGGCTTTCAGCTCGGGATAGTTCTCGGAT
Organism: Clostridia bacterium; assembly: GCA_028703745.1. Classification (GTDB taxonomy): domain Bacteria; phylum Bacillota; class Clostridia; order Christensenellales; family DTU072; genus DTU072. Next base: position 6,711 of record JAQVME010000029.1, on the reverse strand, counting down.
AGCGCAAAAAGCGTCTTCAAAGTGCCAGACAAAGCGTTTTCGGCTTCTACTTTGGCTTCGCCGCTAGCGTTCATCGCCATGCTGCGTGCTTTTATTACGCCCTCGAGAGTGTCCTTCTCGTGCTTCATATAGCCTTTTACGGTTTCAAGAAGGTTGGGGATAAGGTCATATCTTTTTTTCAAATAGACGTCGATAGTTGCAAAGCCCTCTTCAACGTTGTTGACCATAGTAACAAACTTGTTTCGTATGGAAATATACCATACAAAAAACAGCAACGCAAGCGCGGCAACGACGATTAATACTATTATGACTGGATGCATATTTCACCACCTGTTTTTTTTTTATTATAACATAACCCGACGTCGTTGCAAAGATATTTCAAAGAATTGCCTTCCGAAGAGCTTATACGACAAAAAACACTCTTTTGGGCGCTGTTCATTTGTGGCTTTCGCCCTAAAAAGCCGTATTTCGACAAAATACCGCGCTTTTTTACTGTTTATTATTATCTACGGTTTGTCATATAGTTTGACTATGTCCGGCGGCAATTATACAATAAATTGACAATCAAAGGAGGTGCCAAATGACAGTACAAGAATTTTCGGAACTGGTTTCGGAATGTGTTTTTACGGAAATCGAAAGCGTAGAATCCATCCTCGAAAACGCTGCCGACGAAATACATAATTTTTCTGTACAATTAACAAGCGGAGAAAAATTCGTCATCGTCGTAAAAAACCAATAAGAGAAAAGGCGCACTTGCGCAGTGGTTAGCTATGTGTTATCATTTATTTACAAAAGCAAAAACCGAGGTGAATATATGTGTGACACGATGGTAGCTGTGCCCTCTGCGACAAGCGGCGGAGCCATGCTTTTTGCGAAGAACTCCGACCGCGGCGCAAACGAGCCGCATCTCGTCGTGCGTTATCCCGCAAAGGATTATGATCCGGACGTCGAGCCGTCCGTAAAGCTGACCTATGTCGCCATTCCGCAGGTAGCGCACACAAATGAGGTAGTGCTACTCAAGCCCGACTGGATATGGGGCGCCGAAATGGGCTTCAACGAGTTCGGTCTTAACATAGGCAACGAAGCCGTTTTTACCAGAGAAAAGAAGGGCGAAACCAGCCTTATCGGTATGGATTTTCTGCGTCTTGCGCTTGAAAGAACGGCAACGGCGCAGCAGGCGCTGGAGCTGATAATTGGGCTGCTTGAGTTGTACGGGCAGGGAGGCAACTGTGGATACGACCACGAATTCCACTACCACAATTCATTCCTGATAGCCGACGGGAATGAAGCCTACGTGCTTGAAACTGCGGGCAAATATTATGCCGCCAAGAAGGTCAAGGATTTTTACGCCATATCAAACTGCCTTTCAATCACAAACGATTATGACATTATTCATCCGGACGCGATCAGTAACGCCATAAAGAAACGCCGTTGCAAAATTGACAGCGAGTTTTCTTTTGCCGCATGCTATAGCGACAAGCTGTTTACGCATTTTGCTAAGGCGAGGGGCAGACGGTGCCAAGCCATGCAAAAACTCGAAGCTAGCAAAGGACACATCACAGCGCTTACTATGATAGATATTCTGCGCAGTCACGCTCCCGAGTTCCGAGAGGACACAAGCTCTGTCGGCTCAATATGTATGCATGGCGGCGGACTGATAGGCGACCACACCACGGGCAGCTATGTGGCATCTTTAGGCAAAGAAAAGTATTATTTCATTACCGGCTCGTCTTTGCCCTGCCTCAGCGTTTTCAAACCTGCGGTCTTAGATGCAGATATGCCTGTTCCTACAGAAGACGAAGAGAGCGCCAAGCGTTTCTGGCTCCGTTTGGAGAGGTTGAACAGGCTTATTTTGTCCGGACAGATAGACAAAGCCGCTTATATTGCCGAGCGTGACGCCTTCGAACAAAAGTATTTGAAGGATTTTTGCGATAATGCCCCAAACCGCGCCAAGCTAATGAAAGAAAGCTGGCTGAAGGTTGCGGAACTTGTAGAAAAATATCTTAAGCCGTTTGAAGGCAAGGATATTGTTTTCGCAAAAGGCGGTTTTAGATATAGGAGCTACTGGACGAAAAAGACGGCTGGTTTGAAAAAATAGGTTCGAAATTGACAAAAGTTGCCAGCCTTCCGGCCCAAATTCCAAAATTGCTATGCTAATATTGGTCGCTTGATACGGATGAGATCCCTCCATTACAGTCGGGATGACATATGATTGTCATTTCGACCGGAGCGGAGAAATCTCATCGGCTTTCCTACTGTTTAAGGAAAAACCCGCCAAAGTATATTTTGATAGAAAATTAAGTCGAATTTCACCTATCTGAATATTTTATACCCACATGAATAGCGTCGCAGAAGGGTTTGTTGTGGGAACCGCCGCACCTGCAAAGCGCCACGCGGTTGCGCCGCTCGTATTCAAAGCCGTCGGAGGACACTATTTTTATATAGCCCTTTACTACTATAGGGCCGCTTACGCCTTCTTCGGGATCCTGCCAGATTTCTATTGACGGAGTGTGAGGGGGTTCGATTTCTGCGCCGTCCTTTTCGAGGACGACCAGCCGCCCCGACGGACATTCGTAAGCCGCGGTTATGGCTTCATGTTTGTCTGCCTCGCAAGCGGCGTTCTCCGCCAGCGTCCAAGCGTCGCCTTTTTCGCGGTGGCAGAACCGTGCAAAGGCGCATCTGCCGTCGTCCAGCAAATCGACCAGCTTACCCTCAATTTTTTCTTGTATCCTGTCGTTGAAGTTCTGCCTTGACGCCGTCTCGCTGCCATCAAAGCCCGTTTTAACGTGAATGCCGTCGCAAAAGGGGGCGCTTAGGCTGCTTCCGCAGCGGCAAAGAGCATAAACCGTTTTTTGAGGCAAGACTTTTCCGTCGGTCAACACATAATGGTTGTGCACCGGGGTAATTATTTTCTCGCTGAGAGGAATACCGCCGCTGACGATATACGGTCCGTCCTTTGAAATGACTATTTTTTGTTCCATGTTATCCTTGTTTATTGCCGTTTTGGTTATTATATGCCGCATTATGCCGCCAATTATGAAGAGGATTTACTTATTGCTGTATAAATTATTATTCTCAATTATGGCTTTTGCCGTCCTGATGCCGTCTATCGCAGAGCTCATTATGCCGCCGGCATAGCCGCAACCCTCGCCTATGGGGAAAAGCCCGGATGTGTTTATGCTCTGCAGGTCTTCTCCGCGCGTTATGCGGAGAGGCGCCGAACTCCTTGATTCTACTGCTGTCAGCACGGCGGAGGGCATATCGAAGCCCTCGATATACCTTGACATATCCTTTAGGGCATAAGCAAAAGCGCGGTATTGCTTTTCGTCAAAGAACTTGTCCAGACGCGCGAACGCCGTAGACGGAGTATAGGAGGGCAGTACCTCGCCGAAGCCTTTGGTGTCGGCGCGCTTCAAAAAATCGCCGACAAGCTGTACGGGAGCGGCGTAGCCGCCTCCTCCAAAATTATAAGCCTTGCTTTCGATATTGCGCTGAAATAGCATACCGGAAAGTGGATTATCGGAGCCCAAATCGTCGGGTTTGATGTTATATAGCAGCGTGCTGTTGGCGTTTTGTCCGTCTCTTGCGTATAGACTCATGCCGTTAGTGACAACACAACCTTCTTCGGACGATGCCGGCACCACCTTGCCGCCCGGGCACATACAGAAGGTATAAACGGCGCGTCCGTCCGGAGTGTGGCTGACGAGTTTGTAATCGGCTTTGCCGAGCGCCGGATGACCGGAGTATTTTTTGCCGTATTGGCTGAGGTCGATAAGCTTCTGGGGGTGTTCTATGCGAAGGCCGCAGGAGAACTCTTTTTGTTCCATGAACACTCCCTTTTTGTATAGCATTTCGTAGGTGTCTCTGGCACTGTGACCTATTGCCAGCACTACGCAATCGGAAGTAAGCTCTTTTTCTCCGCAACGCACGCCGACAGCCTTGCCGCCGCTAATAATTATGTCGTCGCACAGCGTGTCAAAAAGGAAAACGCCGCCCAGCGAAATAATCCTTTTGCGGAACTCTTGTACTATTTTCACGAGGTTGTCCGTGCCTATGTGCGGTTTGTTCAAATACAATATTTCTTCCGGAGCGCCTGCCTCGGCGAAGAGACGCAACACGGTTTGACGCCAGGGGCTCTTTATTTGTGTGGTGAGCTTGCCGTCCGAAAAGGTTCCCGCGCCGCCCTCGCCGAACTGTATATTGCAGTTGATGTCGAGTATGCCGCTCTCCGAAAACTGCTTTACCTTCTGCTCGCGTATATCCGCCCTTCCGCCTCGCTCTATTATCACGGGACAAAGTCCTGCCTCGGCGAGAAAGAGCGCGCAAAAAAGTCCGGAGGGTCCCGAGCCGATGATAATGGGCGGGTGCGCGGGCTTCTTTTGTGCTTTCTCAAAGGCAACGGGCGGCTTGCTGATGACGTCTTTCGATATGTCAACGGTATATATGAGTTTAATACCGTTCTTGTTGCGCGCGTCAACGGACTTCTTTATTATTTCAAAGCCCTTGATTTCTGTTGCAGGAATATCCGCGGCTTTTGCAGCCTCTGCAAGCAGTTTGATGTTGTCGTCGGGAGATAATTTTAAGTCGGTTATTCTTTGCATACAATCCTTTTATATAAATATTACCATACTGCCAGACAATAGTTAAACAAATTGTACCAATTTTGTTTACTGACATAGTATTGTCAGGAATTTGAAAATATGGTATCCTTTATTTAGGTGATTCTATGAAAAAAATTTTGGCAGTAATAATATTGATGTTGATGCTCTCCGGAGTCTTCGCGCTTTCGGCGACGGGCGTCAGGGTTTATGACCCGGACGCGCCTTTGACCGTGATGAGTTTCAACATACGTACCATAACCCTTGAGTCAAGCCAACTCAACAACTGGGACAATAGGACAGACTCGATACTGGGTGTCATTGAGGGTAGCAGTCCGGACATTATTGGATTCCAAGAACTCAAAGAGATACAGTACGATTTTTTCAAAGAGCAACTGGGCGGGGAGTACGGCTTTTACGGCTTGTTCAGAGACAATATTCCGTTTTTCAGCGAGGCGGCGGCGGTTTTTTATAAGAAAAAGAGATTTTCCGTGCTGGAAGAAAATACCTTTTGGCTGTCTGAAACTCCCGATGAAATGAGTCGAGGCTGGGATGCCGGCATAAACAGGATATGTACTCAAGTACGCCTAAAGGACAAAAAGTCGGGCGCGAAATTCGTCTTTTTGAATACGCATTTCGACCATCAAGGCGACGTTGCGCGTAGCCAAAGCGTAGAATTAATTAAGAGCCGCATAGAGGCGCTGGCTTGCCCTGCCATATTGACGGGAGATTTCAATTTCAACGAGCTTTCGCCGAATTATACAGCGCTAACGCAAGGCATACTCAAGGATGTGAAATATGCGGCGGCGGTATCCGATTCCGGCGGCACCTTCAACGGCTTCGGCGGTTCAAACGGTGTATCGCCCATAGATTATATACTTGTCTCCGACGGACATTTCGCAGCGCAGTCGTACGAAATCATCCGCACGCCCAATCCACAAGGCACATATCCTTCGGACCACTTTCCCATAAAAGCCGTTATTCGCTTCAAATAATTTTAGAATTATTTTAAGGCAAAAAATAAACGGGCTGTCTCAAAATCGAGACAGACCGTTTGTTTATGCTTTTTCTTTAGTCGCAGTCTTGAAGGGCGAAATAGTTTTCTTCGCCGGTTCTGATTTTTACCACCCGTTCGACGTCGTATACGAATATCTTGCCGTCGCCGATGTTGCCGGTATGAAGCGCGCTCTTTGCCGCCTCAATAACGGTATTTACAGGTATTTCGCTGACGATAATTTCGACCTTGACCTTCGGCAACAGGTTGATGTCATACTTGACGCCTCTATAATAGTCGTTCTTTCCCTTTTGAATGCCGCAACCGTGAACGTAAGACAGTGTCATGCCGGTTATGCCGATATCATTCATTGCCCGTATAAAGGCTTCGTATTTCGTCTGATTGAAAATAATAACCAGCTTCGACATTTTCTTTTTCATAAGGTCTTCTTTTGTTTCATTTCCTTTAGGAAAATAATCAACTGAAATTTCGTTTTCTTCCTTATTCTCGGCTCTTAGCTTGATTCCGTTAACAGTGGGATTGTAAGGCATAAAATCCGCATAGCTTGCGACAAGGTTGTGTTCCTTTATATCAAGCCCGATAAGCTCCTCTTCTCTGGAAACTCGCAATCCAATGGTTTTCTTTATGGTAAAGAAGGTGAGGAACGCCGCCGCGCCAATAAATGCCATAACGCTTATTACGCCGAGGGTCTGAACGCCGAGAAGTCTTGCGCCTCCGCCATAAAAAAGACCTTCGCTGGTGGAGAAGAATCCAACCAATATTGTGCCAAGGGCGCCCGAGATGCCATGTACGCCTATAGCTCCTACCGGATCGTCTATTCTTAATACCTTGTCAATAAACTCTATGCCGACAACTACGACAATACCTGCTATTGCGCCAATTATTATTGCGCCCAAAGGGGAGACCGCGTCGCAGCCTGCCGTTATTGCGACCAGTCCTGCAAGCGCGCCGTTTAAGGTCATTGATATATCCGGCTCCTTGTATTTAATCCAAGTGAAGATCATTGTTGCGGTAGCCGCCATAGCCGCGGATAGATTGGTATTAACGAATATCGCGCCTATTGATAAAAGGGCGGCATCCGAATCAGCCGCAAGGGTG
>JAQVME010000231.1 GCA_028703745.1 Clostridia bacterium | reverse complement strand
TGCCGCGCTCCAGCGGCGCGTTCGTACCCTTCGGCAGGATGATGACGGCCTTGAAAAGACCGTTTACTGAGAGCGGCGCAAGGTGAAGGGTCATTGGCAAGAGTTCGACGGCTTCACCCTTATTGAGAAAAAGCGCCACCGCCTTTGCGCTGTCGTATACGTCATCTTTTATGTCGAAATAGTCGCCGATAAGCAGCGCCATGTCCGTGCAAGCCACAATGACTTCGGCGCTCTTGTGCCATTCCATACCGTTCATTTTTGTGCCACCGCCGCAGCACCAGCCTGCCTGAACCGTTGCTTCGGCAAAGACCTCGCGCGATATATTTTTTACGCATGCCGTCTCTTCGATAGCGCCGTCGCTTGCGGTGTAGGTGTTTTCTTGGTCGGCGTCGATATGAACAGAATACTCCGTAAGCTCGGATACATCGATTTTCAGCTTGCGAAAAAGCCTGCTTGCGGTATCGGCGCAGATGACATTCAAATCAGGGTTCTTTTTCTTAATGCCGTCTAGCATAACATCTCCCAATCGTTTTCTTTAATAATATTACTTGTTGCGGGCGAAAGCAAGCGGAAACAATGGTTATTGCAAAGATACCGCCGTTATGTTATAATAACAAAAAAATAGTGGGAGAGAGCATGTCACAGCTTTTTGAATCGGGCGAGAATTATTTAGAGACTATTTTGCGTCTGCAAAAAGAGAAGGGCGAGGTGCGCTCGGTCGACGTCGCGCTCTCTCTCAATTATTCAAAAGCCAGCGTATCCCGCGCTATGGGCATAATGAAAAACGGCGGCTTCCTTACGGTCGATGACAAAGGCTATATCCACTTCACCGAAAAAGGTTTAGAAAAGGCGCGCTCGATATTCGAAAGACACAGGATTATCACAAAATATCTTCAAAGCTCGCTTGGCATAGACGAACAGACGGCAGAAAAGGACGCCTGCCGGATTGAGCATATCATCAGCCAGCAGACGTTTGACGCCATGAAAAATTATTTTGATAAGAACTAATCCATATTAAGTTATAAAAGTAGCAATAACAAGCTCAACGCCATTACCGCCATTCCTGCCACAAGTCCGTATATTGACAGGTGGTGTTCTCCGTATTCCCTTGCCGAAGGCAATAATTCATCTAGAGATATGAACACCATAATCCCTGCGACTCCGGCATAGACTACGCCCAGCAGCGTATCCGATATGAAGGGCATGAGAATAAGATATCCGATAAGGGCGCCAACGGGCTCGGACAGTCCGGAAAGAAATGAATACAAGAAAGCCTTCTTTTTGTCGCCCGTAGCGTAATATACGGGAACCGAAACGGCTATTCCCTCGGGAATATTGTGAATAGCTATGGCGATAGTAATGGGTATGGCTATGCTGAAATCTTGCAATGCGCTCATAAACGTTGCAAGACCTTCGGGAAAATTGTGAATGGCTATTGCAAGCGCAGTGAAGGTGCCTGTACGCAGCAGCCTTTTTGCAGAGCGCGGCTTGCCTGCAGTCATGTCCTCTACTTTATGCAAATCGTGGGGGTTCTGCGGAATAAGTTTGTCTATCAAGGCAATGAGAAGCATACCGCCGAAAAAAGAGGCTATGGTGATTAGCGTGCCGGCGAAAACACCGTGGTCTGCCGTCAAAGCTATGCGTGCCTTGGCGAATATTTCTATCATGGATACGTATATCATAACACCCGCCGAAAAGCCTAGGCTTACGGCGAGAAATCTCGTATTGGTTTTTTTGGCAAAAAAAGCGATGGCGCTACCGATGCCTGTGCTCAAACCGGCAACAAGCGTCAAAGAAAACGCCAATAGTACATTCATGTTTCCTCCGCTGTATATCATAATATCATTATATTACATTCATGCGAATTGTGTAAACCTAAAAATAACAAAAACCGCCGAAAGGCGGTTTTTGTGAAGATTTCGTTATAGAAGGCTTATTCGCCTGCGGGTTCGGTCGTAGTGGGAGCGGGAGGCGTGTCGGTGTGCGGCTCGGGAACGATAATCGCCGATGCCGGCTTGAACACCGAGGCATTGGGGACATTGTTCTGCTGCTCCTGCTTCGCCAGCTTTTTGTCGATATAATCGTTGATTTCTTCAAGTGGTTTTCGTTCCATAAGCATTTCGACTTCCTCGCTGTAAATGGTCTCTCTTTCGTAAAGCAGTTTTACCATACTGTCGAGGAGGTCGCTATTGGCTCTGAGAACCGTCAACGCTCTTTGGTAATTGATTTCGATAATATCTTTTATTTCCTTGTCGATAACCGCCGCCATGCTCTCGCTGTAGTTGTGTTGTGTCTGATAATCCCGACCGATAAAGACCTCGCGGTCACCTCCGAAGAACACGTTGGGCAGCGAATCACTCATACCCCACTCGCAAACCATGCTTCTGGCTATGCCCGTGGCTCTTTTTATATCTTGCGACGCGCCCGTAGAAATGTCTTGTATTACTATCTCTTCGGCGGCTCTTCCGCCCAACATCATGGCTATCTCGTCATTTAGTCTGTTCTTAGTTACGTGGCTGTCGTCGTTCTTTGGTAGCGAAATAGTGTAACC
>JAQVME010000028.1 GCA_028703745.1 Clostridia bacterium | reverse complement strand
AATTCGTAAGAACGACAATGGGCGGCACGGGCGAAGCAAAATGTATGGGCAATTACGCCGCTTCGCTGCTTGCAGGTCAGCTCGCCAACAACAAGGGCTATGACCAGGTGCTCTGGCTGGACGGCAAGGACAGAAAGTATATCGAGGAAGTCGGCGCCATGAACATCTTCTTTGTAATAGACGGCGTAGTAAAGACGCCTGCGCTCGTAGGCTCGATACTGCCGGGCATAACCCGCGACAGCGCCATAGCCCTTTTGAAGAAACAAGGAATTCCGGTTGAAGAAACCAGAATAAGCGTAGAAGACCTGACAACCGCCTACAAAAACGGCAAGCTGGACGAGGTGTTCGGTTGCGGCACGGCGGCGGTAATTTCTCCCGTCGGTACTCTCGGCTACGGCGGTAAGGATATGGTTATAAACAACAACGAAATGGGCAAAATATCCTCCTTCCTTTACGACACCCTCACGGGTATTCAGTACGGCAAGCTGGCCGACCCGTTCGGCTGGGTTATCAAGGTAAATTAACAAAAAAGAACTTATTACGAACAAAAGTCCTCCTGTGACGGGGACTTTTGTTTTTTCAGCTATGTTAATAACTATCGAAAAGGAAGGCAATGATTATTCTAAGAAAAGCTTTTCGTCCAGACGGCTGATGCCGTCTTGTTCGACAAGTCCTATGGCGTGCTTCTCCATGAGTTCAATTAACTTCTTCTCGTCGATAAGCATGAGATTGTTCACCTTCGAAACGAATTTAAGCGATTCCTTGTGGTAGCTGCTATTCGAGATTAGGATACCCTTATCAGCTCTTTCGGCAGACATAACCCCGAGGAACTCGCGTATTTCGGGCAAGGGGATGTAACCCTTTTTTCTCTTTGTCTTTGCTTGAAGCAGTATCTTTTCTTCAAAGCCCAGCTCGTCACGGATTATGAGTATTCCGTCAATGCCGTTGTCAGTAGGTCCGGCGGTGATCTCGTCCTTTATGACTTTTTTGCCGTAGGCGGCTATCATCAGGCTCATACTGAGCCGCTCGAAAAATTCGCCGCCGGCAAGGCTTATGCACTCGAGCACCGCATTATGGAGAGTTTTGAGATAATTGTCTTTCTTTAGCGTGCCTTTTTTGCAGGCGTCGAAGCTTTTGTCCAGCGACTCCAGTTTGTTGCCCAGAGGCGTATTCGGATAGCTCTTTTCGGCTGCCTTGATTATGTTGTTATACACGGAATCGTTTTTGCGCAGTTCGCCGTCAAGATACTCGATTACGTCAACCGCAGTGATTATTTCGTTTTCTTTCCTCTTAATGAGGTCGCCCAGCACGGCTTTCAAAATATTTCTCTTGCCGCTGGGCTTGGCGTCCTTTATTTCTTCTTCGGTGAGATACTTGTTAAGAAAAACCTCCGTCAATGTTTTTTTGTCGGGAAGCTTCTTCTCGATATGAATCTGCTTGTTTTCGTTCAGCATGATGGCCTGCTCGGTCAACAGCTCGTTAATTATGGTGCCTACAAAGCTTTTTAGCCTTGTTGAAAGACTGTCGCTGCTGGTGTCCTTGAGCTGAGCTTTTGTGAAGCCCGATTTTTCTATGATTTCGGCTATAAGCTGTTTTCTTTCCCACGCTTTGCCGGCTATGGTCTCCAGCAGCAGCGTGCGAATGTCATTTCTGGTGGGTAGTACATAGTTACTTTTCATTATGTCTCCTGATAGTTATTAATTTTTTGTCGACTATGCAGTCAAGCTCTTGCGCTAGCCCGTAAAGCTCTATAAACATTGTATTCAGCCTTTCTTCGTTGCGGCGCATTTTTTCAAAACCGTCGGCTGCGCTTTTATTATACCAGTCATTGCGCGCTATAACAATATTTTCTTTTACCAGCGCCTCAATTTCTTCAATTTGCGCAGTAGTAGGAACGATAAAGGGCAGATTCTTGAGGTCGCCCACCTGCACGTTCAGCGTGGGATTCAGCGCGTTCAAATAATAGGTTGCGCATTTGGAGCATAAGAAGCCCAGAATGACGTATATTCCGACGGGTGAACCGGGCTTGACAAAGCCGCAGGAGCCGCCGACGTCAAAAACAGAATGGTTGCTGTAACGCGCTCCGAAATGGCCTTTGCTGGATACCAAAGTCCAGGTTATACATTCCTTGAAATAATATTCGCGAGAAGGCATTTTGTTGCCTTGACAAGCAAGTATCTTCCGTGATGCGGCGTCAAAGCGTATGACATAGTCGATATTTCCGAACCATTTCCGATATACGCCACCCTTGTTATAAAGCGCGTACTTTTTGTTCAGACGATCAAAATGCTCGATGCTTTCGGCGTCGAAAGCAATATCCGTTGCATCGACGGTATCAATTTTTCTCAAAAAGGTTTTGTTGTCGCCTGTAGCCATGCCCTGACGTATCTCAAGATAGTCGCAAAGTCTGTCGCCGTCAAAATTCTTTATGGCGCGTGGGCTTAGCCAGTATGTCAGGGCCTTTGACGGTGTTTCGTTGAAAAGCTCCTGAGCTTTTTCGTAGCGGTAAGCAACGTTATTATTTATGGCGTTTTTCAGCCGAATTTGCTGATCGGCGGCCTTGAAATCCGTGAGCCGGATAAAAACGCTTTTGGGCGGTTTGACTTGAAGCGCCGTAAAAGCCGAAAGATATACCACCGCCTTTGAATAACCGCCCGTGGACAGCTGAGTCAGATTGAGCAGACCTTTTTTTATTATCAGCTTGCGCATACCCTCAAAGCTCTTTATGAACATCCAATTATAAGGGCATACCGCGCCGAGAGCGCCGCCCTCTATGAGATATTCGAAGCACCGCGCAATGAAAACCGCGAACAAATCTTGTTTGTAAGGCAAATAGTTCTGAAATACGTACTCGCAAAGCGCGCCGTCGTAATCCGAAGAGGCAAGATAGGGCGGGTTGACGAGAATGGCGTCGAATTGCATTGTCAATATTTCCAGCGCATCAAGGGTTAGGGCACCGTCCGAACTACTTTTTAGCGCGGCAAGGTCTTTTGCCATATCCGTATAAGGTCTTACTATGCTGCCAAGATGCTTGTTTTTTGTCAGAAAACTGATGAAATCGCCGAGGCGGTTCAAGCCGCAGGCGTAGCACTTGTCAATTAAACCTGCATCAATTTCGTCGAAAGAAAAAATATTGAAATCGAAGTTTTCGAGACCGGAGCGCTTTAGTAACAGCCGTTTTGCCACTCCGACGGCTCTTTTGTCTATGTCCAGACCGAAGAAGGAGGACAAAATTTTGTGCGGAATCTGTTGCGTGGAAAAGCCTCTTTCTTTATAGACCTTTTCCAGCAGGTCGTAAGCGTAAAGTAGCATATTCCCCGTGCCTACTGCAGGGTCAAACACCTTGAGCGCGGCAGGCTCGACGAGAGTATAATTTCCGTCTCGATAATCCATGCTCACATTTGGAAAAAATCGCCCGAGAGAGTTCTCAGCGACATACTTCACCAGCCAGCGGGGCGTGAAAAACTGAGTGGCAATATGCACCTTCTCCGCATTTACACGGCTGTGGCACTGCTTGTCAAGATTTATACTTGCTCTGTCCTCGGAATAATAGAAAGAATATGCGTCGGAAATATCCCAGACGTCGTTGTACATTTCAAAAATGCCGTCGACATAGCGCCTGAAAACCTCTTCCTCGTCGGTATAGAGTGCCCTTAAGCGGGTTTTTAATAATGTCAGTTTTTGCTTCATGGTGTTAAAACAACAAACATCGCCATCAGAGATGGCGATGTTTGCTTTTTTTAAGTACAGATTATTCTTCAGAAATAGCTTCCTGAGGACATGTGTCCGCACAGCTTCCACAGCTGATGCAGAGGTCTGCATCTATTACATACTGTGTATCTCCCTGAGAGATAGCGCTGGTCGGGCAAACCGATTCGCATGCTCCGCAAGAAATGCATGCGTCACTGATTACATACGCCATAATATATTATCTCCTTTTTTCCTTTTTTGACAGTATAGCATATTCGTGTTTTTCTGTCAATATTTCTGCGGTATTAAAAGACAAACGGCGGAATATGATTTTTTTCCGCGGTTAATAATGCGTCGGTGCGGCAAGACTTACAGTTGAGGAACAACCAGAAAAAAAGTTTATTCCAGGGAGATAGCCGCATGCGCAAGGTAATAAAAGTGTCGTATATAATTCTTACCGCCGTAGAGGCGCTGCTCATTGTGTCGGCGATAGTTTTTGTGCCGTTCCGACCTGAGATGCACAGCATAAAGGCATATTTGTGTTTTTGCGGCTTTCTGGCGGTTATTGTTTCGGCGCTTATCATTGCTTGCACAGTTATAGATGCGGTAATAATAAAAAAGAGGTGCAAAAAAACCGCTTGCGCCCTCGTCAAGCTTGTTGCCGAGCAAAAAGACTGCGTCAGGTTCATAGCTCTTATGTCGCAGGCGCTGCTTCTTGACGATAAGCTGGGCGGTAAAAGCCGGTTATATATAAAAAAGATAAATCAACAGGCGGAACATACTTTATGCGGAGTGACTGCCGCCGAGGCGTTAATAAAAAGATTGACGTAAAAGTAAAACCCCTTATCCGCGTATTTCACCTTATGCCTTTTGTTTTCATATTATATTTTATCAGAGGTATAATGGCAGAGCTTATATACATAATCGACGTGTCGGAAGCGCGGGGCAAGTTCCTTTTGCAGGAATTTAAGCACGAGGGGTACGAGGCTTACGCAATGGACGAGGTCGCCAGAGCGGGCAGAAAGGTCTATGTCTTTTCTATGCCGAAGGAAATAAATCTTCGGCAGGCGGAGGAGCTTCCCGCTGGCAGCATAGTTTTTGCGCGGCTTATCGAAAATGACGTTAAGAAGCTGTTTTTTGAAAACAATATCACTTTTATGAATTATTTCGACGACGAGGCTTTTGTCGTAAAGAACGCCTATCTCACCGCCGAAGGCGCGATGTCGTATATTATACAGAATACCGACATTTCGATAAAGCATATGCCCGTGCTGGTTATGGGCTACGGTAGAGTCGGCAAGTCCATCACAAAGCTGCTGAAGGACAATTACGCCTCGGTAACCGTGGTGACTGATGACAACACGGAATACGCTCTTGCGTCGATTTTTGCCGATAAGGCGTGCGCGCTGTGTGAGTACGCGGCGGATATATCGGAATATAAGACCATAGTCAATACCATACCTCAGATAATCTTGAAAGGAGACATACTTAAGCTTATTAGCAAGGATTGTTTTTTGTTGGATCTTGCCTCAAATCCAGGGGGTATAGATTTTGCCGAGGCCGAAAAGCAGGGACTGAAATATATGCACGCGCTCGGTATACCCGGCAAAACCTCGCCAAAAACTGCGGCGGTTTTCATTAAGGAAAGCATACTAAAAAGGCTTAAACCCAAATATTATGACTAATAAAAACATAGGCATAGCAATTACCGGCTCATTTTGCACCTTCAAAAAACTTTTACCCGTAATTAAAGAGCTCAAAGAACACAATAATATTGTCCCCATTTTTTCTTATGCGGTGACAAATACCGACACAAGGTTCTATAAGGCGCAACAGTTCTATGACGATATAAAAGAGCTCGCCGGCAATGCGCCGATAACGACTATCGTCGACGCAGAGCCAATAGGGCCGCAAAGCAAGCTCGATCTTATCATAGTCGCGCCTTGCACGGGCAACACGCTTGCAAAGCTGACCGGAGCCATCACCGATACTCCGGTACTTATGGCGGTCAAGGCGCATCTGAGAAATGACAAGCCTGTGCTTATCGCAATATCGACAAACGACGGACTGCTGAGTAACGCAGGCAATATCGGGCAACTCATCGGCCGTAAAAATTTCTTTTTTGTGCCCTTCAGTCAGGACAATTATATAGACAAGAAGTTTTCTTTGGTGGCGGATTTTGGCAAGGTCGCTAAGGCGGCGGAGCTTGCCTTAGAAGGCGTACAAATGCAACCCGTACTGACAACAGTCGAATAAAAAGGCAAGACACAATTTTCGCCGAGCAAGACAAAGGGGCGCTCAAGAATCTACAGACAAAAAAGTGCTTTTCAAAGACCTTTTTTGCCAAGCGGGCACTGTCTGCTTATTTTTTTATGAGCATAGCCGCACTTTTAGTGGTATTTTAGTTGTCAAAAAAAAGCTGGTATGGTATATTTATAGGGCAAAAATGCTTTCGGGGGTGTAGCTCAACTGGTAGAGCGCTTGAATGGCATTCAAGAGGTAAGGAGTTCGACCCTCCTCATCTCCACCAAAGTTAAGGAATCGGCAGAAGTCGGTTTCTTTTTTTGTTGTAAACTGCAGGTTTAGTAATTATTCTTAAAAGATAGTGAGTGACGTTTCTCACCGAGTGCCAAAGAATAAAAGGAGATACTCTTAATAAATGATTCCCTTGCTATTGTTCGCGATTTGGAATATAATTAAATCATTAATTTGAGGTGTTATATGTTGAATTATATGTCTGCAAAAGAAGCCGCAGAAAAATGGAATATCTCGCAAAGGCGCGTTTCGATTCTTTGTTCAGAGAACCGTATTTTAGGCGCAATGATGGTCGGTAATATGTGGATCATTCCAGCAAACGCCGAAAAGCCTATTGATAAACGCACTATTCGTTATGAAAAGTCAAAATATATCTCGCTAAAGCCTTTTGTAAAATGGGTTGGCGGCAAAGGTCAGCTAATAGGAGAATTGGAAAAACATATTCCTAATGATGGCGACAGGGCTTTGCCAAAATACGCCGAACCTTTTGTTGGCGGCGGAGCATTACTGTTTAGTCTTTTGTCAAAAAACACTTTTGACGAAATATATATTAGCGATATTAATACTGAATTAGTTAACACGTATCAAGTCATAAAGAATAATGTTGACGAATTGGTCGCGGCATTAGTCGAAATTCAAGATAGTTTTTTGCCACTTAATGATGAGAACCGTAAAAACTATTATTACGCCTCACGCGAGGAGTACAACCAATTAATTCTCAACAAATATACCGCCGTGCAAAAGGCGGCGCTATTTATTTTCTTAAACAAAACTTGCTTTAATGGCTTATATCGTGTAAACCGCAAAGGTCAATTCAATGTACCAATGGGAGCATACAAAAAGCCTACGATTTGCGATGAGGATAATCTTCGCAATGTATCTGAAGCTTTACAAAACGTAACGATATATTGTGGCGATTATTCGAAGTCAAAAACGTTTATAGATAATGCTACTTTAGTCTATCTCGATCCGCCATACCGTCCACTAACTGAAACGGCAAGTTTCACGGCTTATAGCGTAGATTGTTTCGATGATAACGAACAACGCCGTCTTGCAAAATTTGTTGACGAAATAAACGAACTCGGAGCAAAAGTCATCTTAAGTAATTCCGACCCACAAAATGTTAATAAAGAGGACGATTTTTTTCAACAACTATACAGCAAATACAGAATAAAAAAAGTCGAAGCGACACGAATGATAAACCGCAATTCTGACAAGCGTGGGAAAATCAATGAACTGCTTATTCGCAACTATTAATCAAGGGGGAGAGTATAATTATGACAAGAGATTTTAAGGAATGGCTAAAAACTTTTAGGTCGAGCATCTGCGATTATGATTATTACGTCGATTTTGACAAAGTATATAAAAATGTTGACGAAATTAAGGTAGAATTGAATATTCTGAATTCGCTCATTGGCTCCCAAAATATCGAAAATGATTTTAGGAAACTCGTTGCCGATTATCCGAAAATTTTGAAGTGCATTCCAATACTGTTGGCAGTTCGAGGCCGTGAATTATACGCCACAGACGCTGACGGCGAATACATATTCAAATTCAATAAAGCTACTAATACTCCTGACGAATATGCTATGTTTATGAAAAAAACCGGTCTATTCCAACTCATTGCTAACCGCATAATAAACAATCTTTATGATTACGTTACGGGTATTGAGGTTGGACTTGACAGTAACGGCAGAAAAAATCGCGGTGGACACCTTATGGAAAATTTGGTCGAAGATTATTTGCAGAAAATCGGTCTTTTCAAAGGCGTAGATTATTTCAAGGAAATGTACGTTTCAAATATAGAGAAAAAATGGAATATCAATCTTTCGAATATTTCTAATCAAGGTAAAATGGAAAAGCGTTTTGACTTTGTTGTCAAAAAGGCAAACACCATTTACGCTATTGAAACAAATTTCTACACAGGCGGAGGCTCAAAGCTCAACGAAACAGCAAGAAGTTATAAAACGCTTGCAATAGAATCAAAGCAAATTGATGGTTTTGCATTCGTGTGGTTCACTGACGGCTATAATGGTTGGAAATCGGCACGCCATAATCTCGAAGAAACATTTGACGTAATGGATAACATTTTTTGTATAAACGATCTCGAAAACGGAATAATGTCCCAACTGTTTATATAATCATGAAAGAAATTTCGTTGCACCCCGAGAACTTCGAATTAGAAACAAACACAGTGTGGAGCTTCCCCGATAGGGGCAAGTGGGCTACTCATGATGCAAAGTACCGCGGAAATTGGTCACCGTATATTCCGCGCAACGTGATATTGCGATACTCTGTCGAGGGTGATACCGTATTAGATCAATTTGTCGGTGGCGGCACTACATTGGTTGAAGCAAAGCTCACAAATCGTAACGCTATTGGGATTGATATTAACCCTACTGCAACCGAAATTACGAAGCAAAAATGCGGATTTGAATGCGATAGCACTTCAATAATTTCAATTCAGCAAGGCGACGCACGCAAACTAACAAACATTGCGGACGAATCAATAGACCTCATTTGTACGCATCCGCCTTATGCTGATATTATCAAGTATAGCGAAAACATAGACAGCGATTTATCCCGCCTTTCAATCAAACCGTTTTTATCCGAAATGAGAAAGGTTGCCGAGGAGTGCTACCGCGTATTGAAGAAAGATAAATATTGTGCTGTTCTTATGGGCGATACTCGCAAAAACGGTATGGTGCAACCTCTTGCCTTTGAAACTATGGGAATATTTGAAATTGCGGGTTTCAAAACAAAAGAAATCATAATAAAAGAGCAACACAACTGCAAGGCAACGGGCTACTGGAAAACCAACAGCATAAAGTATAACTTTTTGCTATTGGCGCACGAGTATTTGTTTATCCTCAAAAAATACAATTAGAATCTGCTTTTCCATTGATAATAAAGTAAACTCCTTTACATTTTTTGTCACAAAATGTAAAAAACATGAATAGGATAATTGAAATATATCTCTTTATGTGTTATTATAAAAAATATTATTACCGGAGGAAAACAAATATGAAGAAAAGGGTTTTGGGTATCTTTAATTATCTTTTGTCGGCATTTCTAGGATTTTGGGCGTTGGCGTTTATGGCGTCATCGGCGTTCATTATTAAAACAGCTTTTTGGGGTATAGAGAATACCGCAAGAGTTGAAATGTACGATTCAATAAGGTTCGGGGTGTCTGCAGCGGTGTCTGCCGCGGCGGTTTTTCAATTTTTTATGATTCTTATAGCTATCGTCTTGTTGGCGCTTGGGCTTGTGCAAATAATGAAGTTGCACGGATTGCGCCTGCCGGCTTTCGTTGAGAAGGTATACGCGCTTAGAGTGGCAAAAAAGTTTGATTTAGTCATACTGCTTGCTTTCGCCTTTACGTTTTTTAGTTTACTTGCAATGATTTGCCTTGCCGCACACAGCGGACAGATTACAGCAATAACCAATGCAACGAACTATACACGGGGCAGGATAGGCTTCGGTCCCGTCTGGCTTTTCCTTTCCGGCGCGGCGGTATCGGCAGCGCTGCTGTTCAGCGACAAAGTTGTTGCGTTCTTGAATAAGGACAAAAAAGCTGCTAAAACGGCGAAAAAGGATGAGGAGGAAGAAATCCCTCTTGCCGACATCCCTCCCGCGGAGCCAATCAAGGAGCACGACGTAACCGAACCCGAGGTATCGGCGTACACGGCGCATCACGACAGCGAAGTCAAAGAATAATTTCTTAACGAAGAACGAAACGATAAACTGAGGATGAGAGCCTATATCATAAGTGTCATTTCGACCGGAGCGACAGCGTAACGGAGAAATCTCATCCAAATGAAAAGGAAAAGATTCTCTCGACGTAGCTCGGGATGACCGTAAAGATTTTGCTTATATACTTTTTAAATGCCGCGCAAGCGGCATTTTTTGTATGTAGCTGAATTCGCATGTCCCTACTAAGGTACAGGCGGCAGAGTGAAGGCGATTTCCGTCAAATTGTCATTTTACCTCACAGCGGCTTGTGCTATAATATCCGTATGAGGACAGTGTGGACATAAACGACAGAATAAGGGTGCTTACG
>JAQVME010000230.1 GCA_028703745.1 Clostridia bacterium | reverse complement strand
CGTTTTTCGTTTTTCGTTTTTCGTTATACGGATTGAGTTCCCTCGCCTTGTTGTTGCGGCACATCGTACGCCATTTTGCATATACCCATGCCTCGAATGACTTCGTAAAAACCGTATTTTTTGTAGAAATTTATGCCCTTTTCATTGTCGGCGCTCACGCCCAGCATCACAGAAGGCACTCCTTTCTCTCGAAGATGCGACATAAGCGCGTCCATAAGCTTGTGCCCAAGACCCTGTCTTTGGTAGCCGTCGAGTATGTCGATATGTAAAAAAGCCGGAAACCTCTTTGCATAATGCGTTTCGATAATAAATTCCAACTGAGTTAAAAGCCATTTTGACTTGTTGAGCTTCCATACCTTCGGCATATAATCCTTTTTCATCGTTTTACGGTACTTCTTGAAGTCGGTAGAGCAGAGTATATATCCTATGGCGTCATCGTCGTCGTTTGCGGCAACAAATACATTCTCGCTTTCGCATTCGGTGAAATAATCGTTGTACAAGGTGGTAAGCAGCTCTTTTTGCTTTTCGGAGTTCGTCGGCTTGGCGGTAGCTATGCAGATGTATTGCAAATTCTTTTTATCTTTTTCTTGATATTTTCGTATTTTCATAGTATAATCCTCATTAAATAGGTTACCATATCCGCGTTTTCATGTCAATATGCAACCATCAAAATTCCGGAGGCTTTTTTGAAAAAGGTTCTTATAGTAGCATTAATAATATTAATTTTTTTGTTCTGTATGAACGCCGTTTCCGTACGGGCGCTTCACCCGGATACTCCGCTGTTTGAAGAGGCGTCGTTCGACTCTGCGGTAATATTCCGCATTCCGCAAAACGCATATGTCATACCTATAGAAGAGCCTTTCACACAAGACAACACCACTTGGCAAAAGGTTCAGTACGGCAGTTATGTAGGCTATGCCGACCGGCTCTATCTCTATGAGTTCGACGAGGACAAGTCATTCTCGCTCCGTATCTCACGCATAAAAGCCACTTCGACGAAAATGGGCGAAGACATAAATATATATTCCGCCAACAGCCTCGGCAGCGCAGTCGTCGACAGCGTCAAGGACGGCACAAGGCTGCAACGGGTTGAAAGCACGGTAGATTATGGAGATTTCGTCGAAATTCTTTACGGCGGGCAGCGCGCTTTTATACAAAATGTCAACGCCACGGCATCTCTCACCTACAACGAAAAAACCGCCCTCATAGTCGGAGCGGCCGCTGTAGCGGTTTTAACCGCAATGGTTTTTTTGATTAATTTTATTTTGAAATCCCGCAAAAAGAAGGTTTAGCCCTCAACGAAATTTACGACGTTGCATTCCTCAGGGTCATAGCTAAGGTATTCTTGCTTGTCCATTTCCGCGGCTATCTCAAAAGCCAAAGGCTCCACGAGCACCATTCGTAAGCTGTAGCGTTGTTTGGTCGCCCAAAAATACATATAGCCATTCTCGTATACCGAGAAAGTGATATCCATATAGCTGAATTGGAACGATTCGGCATTGCCCATTTTGCGTTTTATTGCCTCTGCCTCATAATAGGTCGCGCTGCCGAAGTCGGTGCTTGAGCAATCGAGCTTGAAGGACACGTTGTAGACAAAAACATCATCCTCTAGCAGCCTTTCTATTTTTGCGCTGCCGGGGAGAATGGTCGAAGGTGAAACGATAAAGTTGGTCTTTTCGCGCAAGTCGCCGTCGGCGTATCCCCTCTCAAAATCCTTCTCAAGTTCTGTATAGTCCGTTCGCCATTCGGCGTAATACTCGCCTAGCTCGTTTTTCAAAAGCGACTTACTGCGCTGCTCATAGACGGTTTCACCGTCAAAATAGCTTCTGACCCCCGACATCATCATAGCTTGAAAGATGGACGTCATTATGTCGCCGCCGTATAAGTCTACGCAGAAATTTATGTCTTGATTGCTGTACTCTCTCGGCTGGTTTGCATCAAGCGAAGGCTCGCCAAGAACGTAATAATGCTCCTCTCTGTTCGAAACTCCTGAAGCGACGATATCGGCGGTCATGAGGTCTATGTTGCCTCTTGCCCTCACGGAATACTCCTTTGAAAGGCTGAGTTTTTGACAAGCAAGCTCGTATATGCTGTAGGCGGTCTCGAGCGCGCCGCGCTGGGACAGCTGAGCGTATATGCCGTTGACCTCCTCGGAATTCCCGTCTGCTAGCCAAGTGGGATTCTTGCCATAATTGCCCATGCGGAGATTGTAGGTGTCCAGCCCCATCTCTTGTTTCGAGCCGACTATGAGAGTATATGCAGTAACCGCCAGAATAGCAAAGACCAGCAGCACCTTGAAACTGCCGTAAAGCGCTCTGCCCAGTCTTTTTTTCTTTTTCGGCGTCGCGCTGACCGCCGTTACAAAGTCTTCCACGACGGCTTCAGCCGATGTAAAACTGTCTTTGTTGAAATAAAGAAAGGGTGCATTGTCATACTTTTCGGAAAAATATAACAACTCGTCACGGTTATCGTTCATATTATAAGAACTCCTAGATATAATTAAATCTTTTTAATTATACAGATAAACAGTGGAAAAAGCAATACGCAATCTCGGAAATACT
>JAQVME010000229.1 GCA_028703745.1 Clostridia bacterium | reverse complement strand
GGGCGGCTTTGAGGTATAGTCATAGTACGGAGGAAAAAAGTGACGGTATATATCGAATACATACTGCTTGACAACCTTGCGGTTGATATGTTTCTGCTGTACCTGGTTTTCATAGTGAGAAAGCGGAATGCAGGGCTTGCGCGAGTATTCGCCGCCGGATTGACTGGAGCGGTATTTTCGGTTTTGTATCCGTTTTTGGGAAATTACAACTATTTTGTCAAGGTTTTATTGTCTCCGTTTATGCTGGCAATAGTGGCAAAATATAAAAGATTTTCCGAATATGCGGTGTCTTTGGCGGTTTTTCTTATAATTTCGTTTTGTCTTGCCGGCGCAGTCGTAATGCTGTCGTCATTCTCTGCTGTGGATTTGACAAAATATAATGCCAAGGTGCAGCTGCTGCCGTTTTTCATATTCGGTTCGTCGCTTATCATAATGTTGCTGCTGAAAATATGTATGAAAGAATTTTACAAAAGGCGAGCAATAGCAAAAGCAGAATTTTCGGCGCGTGTCGCATTGAAAGGCGGCGGCAAGGCGGAGGTCAAGGCTCTTTATGACAGCGGAAATCAGCTGTACAATCCCGCAACGGGCGAGCCTATGGTGATAATTTCTCAAAGGCTGTTTGACAAGCTGGGTTGCGAAAAGGGCGAAGAAATTTTTGTGCGCACGGTGGGGGGACTCAAGCCGCTGGACACCGCCGAATTAGATTTTGAGATATATTCGGAGAGTGGACAGAATAAAATATATAAAGCCAAAGCTGGGATAAGCGGCGATGTTAACGGGGAATACGATATTATACTACATTCAGATATGACAGGAGAATAACTATGACAAGAATTTCTATTTTTCAAAAAGCGGTATCCTTTTTCAAAGCAATACTAGGCAGGATAAAAGCAGCTTTTGGCAGAAAATCCGCGGGCGATGTCAATTACATAGTTGCATTGCCGGTGCCGCTCTCGACGGAAGAGGAGGCGAAGGCTATCGAGCTTTTGATAAAGGGCGAACAGACGGCAAGAAATCTGCTGATTGAACACAATTTGCGGCTTGTAGTGTACATTGCAAAGCGTTTCAACAATACCGGTATAGATATCGAGGAGCTTATATCCGTGGGCACGGTGGGCTTGATAAAGGCTGTAAAGTCCTATAATTCAGAAAAGAAAATAAAGCTTGCCACCTATGCTTCAAGATGTATAGAAAACGAAATACTTATGTTTTTGCGAAAAATGGTCAGAACAAGAGGTGAGATAAGCCTTGACGAGCCGTTAAACGTCGATTGGGAAGGCAACAAGCTGCTTTTGAGCGATATATTAGGGTCGGACAGCGATTTGATTTACAAGGAAATGGAGAGCGACGTCGAAAAGGGCATATTAAAAGAGCTGTATAACAAGCTCAACGACCGCGACAGACTTATCGTAGGGATGCGCTACGGGCTTTACGGCAAGGAGGAAAAAACCCAGAAGGAAATTGCCGATATGATGAACATATCGCAATCGTACATAAGCCGTCTTGAGAAAAAAATCCTAGAAAAATTAAAAAAGGATTTTGCCAAATGCGAATGAATTTACTTATATAATATATTTGCTGAATAATATTATTTCAAAGGCAAATACTCTATTACACGCACTTTGTTTTTACATAGGAGGAAATTATGTCAAACAAGGTGGTAATAAGCGGTATTTGTACCTCCCAGCTTCCGAAGCTGACTGCTAAGCAGAGCGAGGAATTAATCAAAAGAATAAAAAACGGTGAAACACACTTAAGAGAAGAATTCCTGATAGGAAATATTCGTCTGGTACTCAGTATGGTACAGCGGTTCAAGATTGACAAGGATATAGCCGACGACCTTTTTCAGGTGGGCGTGCTAGGATTGATAAAGGCGCTCGACAATTTCGACGTTACGCTTAACGTGCGTTTTTCGACCTATGCCGTGCCAATGGTGCTGGGTGAGATACGAAGGTTTATACGCGACAGCACGGCGCTCAAGGTGGGCAGGAGTCTCCGCGATGTGGCGTACCGCGCTATGCAAGCTAGGGACAAGCTGGAAATAGGCAGAGCGAGCGAGGTTTCACTTATGGAAATAGCGCAAGAAATTGACGTGCCTTACAGAGACGTCGTTTGCGCGCTTGACGCTATCGCCGAGCCGGTATCCATTTTTGAGTCGGTATATTCAGACGGCGAGGATTCCATACTTGTCGTCGACCAGCTCAGCAACGACAAAGATACCGCAGATATGCTTGATAATTTGACCTTAAAAGACGAAATTAAAAAGCTGCCTGAAAAAGAAAAAGAAATTCTGCTTATGCGGTACTTCAAGGGCGATACGCAAATGGAAATCTCACAGAAACTCAATATCTCGCAGGCGCAAGTCAGCCGTCTGGAAAAAAGCGCTATTTCTAGGCTTCGCAAGGCTTTTTAGGAATATACAGCCCCCACACGAATAAAATACACTAGGAGAAGCTTGTGGACGGCAGTATAGATTTTACCTTTTGTGAACTTAGAGAAAGAGAAGTTGTAAACATTGTCGACGGCAAAAGGCTGGGCAGGGTAGTCGATATGGCTTTTACTTGTTGCGGT
>JAQVME010000228.1 GCA_028703745.1 Clostridia bacterium | reverse complement strand
CGATGAAATCAGCCTTTGTTCTTCAAACATTTTTCCTCTTTCCGCCGTTTGTATTGTTTACAGGTTTTTCAGCGCGATAGATATGAGTTCTTCAATATTCTTTGCGCGGCTCTTGGCTGCTCTTACGGCGTTTACGGCTTCTTTCTGCCCTATTCCCAAACTGCGGAGCGCCAGCACAGCGTCGGCGCTGTCACGGTCGGCGGGTATTTCGTCAAGCTCTCCCGCCGCGACTGCGGTATCAGTTTCAAAATCGGCTTCGAGGCTTTCGCGAAGCTCCAGCACCAGCCTTTCGGCGGTTTTTTTGCCTATGCCCTTGACTGTTGACAGCGTTTTTATATCTTTGGTTATTATTGCCGTAACAAGAGACGTTAGTTCTATGCCCGAGAGTATACCCATTGCCGCCTTGGGACCTACGCCCGTGACGGATATGAGTTTCATAAACATACCTTTTTCTTCCAAGCTATAGAAACCGTATAGGGCTATGCCGTCCTCTTTGACGTTCATAAAGCTGAAAAGCTGAATTTCTTTGCCTTGAGAGTTTGCTTTAACCATGGTGCTTGCGGATACCGACAGCTCGTAGCCTATACCGCCGTTCTCAAGTATTATGGTGCCGTTCCTTGCGGAAACGATTTCTCCTTTAATAAAAGCAATCATTTTTCTCCTTTTGAAAGTTGCTCTATATGCCGAACATTCCTGTCAGTCTGTTGGTCTGCGAGTGTGTCAGCGCCACGGCAAGCGCGTCTGCCGCGTCGTCGGGTCTCGGGATGTCTGCAAGTCCCAGCATTATTTTTACCATTTGTTGAATCTGGTTTTTGTCGGCTCTGCCATAGCCTGTCATAGCCTGCTTGATTTGGAGCGGCGTATATTCGTATAGCCGCTTGCAACAGCTTCCCATACACGATACTAATATTGCGCCCCTAGCCTCTGCCACAAAAATAGCCGTTTTCCTATTGTTCTGAAAGAAAAGTTCCTCAATGGATATGGCGTCGGGATTGTGTTTATCTATAAGAGCCCTTATGCCCTCGGCTATGTAGGCAAGCCTTTCGGGCAGCTTCTGCGTTTTTGGGGTGGTTATGACGCCATAGTCCAAAGCAAAATTCTTTGAGCCCTCGCTTTTTATTATGCCGTATCCCACCGTCGCATAACCGGGGTCTATTCCTAAAATTATCATATAGATATAATACTAAAGATAAAGGGTTTAGTCAATTCATAAAACAAGCCCGACAAAAAAGATTGCTTAGGCGGTTTGACAGCAAACGGCTTTCCTTGACATTTACACGTATACTTCTTATCGTTGAAAAACCCGATTGCGGCTATTTATGGTATTCAAACAGTTGTATATTTATTCATAAAGTTGTATAATAACAAAAAATATCTTATAGTTTTAGGAGAATTAATATGAAGGTTGTTCTAGCATATTCAGGAGGTCTCGATACCTCGATTATTATTCCGTGGCTCAAAGAAAACTACGAAAATTGCGAAGTAATTTGTATGGCGGGCGACGTCGGACAAGGTGAAGAGCTTGCTCCCCTGCACGAAAAAGCCAAAAAAAGCGGCGCCAGCAAGCTTTATATAGAAGATTTGAGAGAGGAGTTTGTCACAGAAGCCGTATTCCCCCTTATAAAGGCGGGCGCGCTGTACGAACAGAAGTATTTGCTGGGCACCTCTATCGCCCGTCCCATTATTGCAAAAAGACTGGTAGAAATCGCCGAGAAAGAGAACGCCGACGCTATCTGCCACGGCTGCACCGACAAGGGCAACGACCAGGTGCGTTTTGAACTAACCATAAAGGCCCTAAACCCCAAACTGAAAATCATAGCTCCGTGGAGAATATGGAGCATCAAGTCGAGAGACGAAGCCATAGATTACGCCGCGGCGCACAATATCCCCGTACCCGTCACCAAGAAAAGACCCTATTCGATGGACAGAAATATTCTGCACCTTTCGCACGAGGGACACGACCTCGAGAACCCCTGGAACCAGAAGAAGGACGATTTGCTGATGATATGCAAAACGCCGGAACAGGCTCCCGATAAGGCAGAATACGTTACCTTAGAGTTCAAAAAGGGTATTCCCGTCGCCATAAACGGCAACAAGACGGGCGCCGTCGAACTGTTAGAAACGCTGAACACAATCGGCGCCAGAAACGCTATCGGTATCGACGATATGGTGGAGAACCGCCTTGTTGGTATGAAATCAAGAGGCGTATATGAGACCCCCGGCGGCACAATCCTAATGAAAGCCCACAAAGAGCTTGAGGAGCTTTGCCTTGACCGCAATACCTCGCACTACAAAGAGATAGTAGCCTGCAAGTTCGCCGAACTCGCCTACGACGGCAACTGGTATACCCCGCTTATGGACGCTATACAAGCTTTCGTTGACAAGACACAAGAGACCGTAACGGGCACCGTCGTCATGAAGCTTTACAAAGGCAACTGCACGGTAGCAAAGAAAAAGAGCCCCTATTCGCTTCACGATATAGATTTGTCCACCTTCGGAGAGGACGAAATCTACAACCAGAAAGACAGCGAGGGCTTTATAAACCTGTTTGGTTTGCCTCTGCAAGTACGCGC
>JAQVME010000227.1 GCA_028703745.1 Clostridia bacterium | reverse complement strand
ACCTCTCCTTGACAGTAAGCGCGTATTCGGTAGCCAGCATTTCTGCCTTTATCAGTTCGTTCATAGTGTGCCCCGATAGGAAATGCACGTCGGGAAACTGTTCGCAGCCTTCGCTTATCACTACATTCTTTCTGTATTCGCCCACGCCGATAAGCGTGACTACCTTGTCAAAGGGTCCTTCGGTATATAGCTGAACCTGGCTGTGCTGGTCAGTTACACCCAGCGCCTTGACAGGGGTCTGCCCGACAAACACCTTGTTGCCTTGCAGGTCTGTTGCCTTGCCCAGGCTTTCGCCCCAAAGCTGGCAGTACCAGTCCGCCATAAGCTTCAGCGAGTCGGCATAGGGCATCATAACGCTGATATTCTTGCCTTTATTGATAGCTATATATTGCAGCGCCGCCGCCATAAGAGCCGGGTTGCGTTTGGTATCCTTTATGCGGCACTTTTTGTCCATATACGCCGCGCCCCTCAGCATTTCCTTTATGTTTATGCCCAGCACCGCCGCCGGCAGCAATCCGACAGGACAAAGCTGGCTGAATCTGCCGCCTACGCTCTCGGGAATAAAAAATGTTCTCAGCTTCTCCGCCTTGGCAAGTTTTATGAGGTTGCCCTTTGTTTCAGAAGTAGTGGCTATGATATGCTCTCCTGCCTTGTCACCGAAACGCTTCTTAAGTAAATCCATAATAATCAGATACTGACTCATGGTCTCCGAAGTCGAGCCGCTCTTCGTAATAACGTTGAAAACTGTCTTTTCGAGGTCCAGCACATCAAGCATTGCCTGCATCCTTTCCGGATCAACGTTGTCTTCAACATAGAATTTGGGTGCCTTTCTTGCCCGTTTTGGTAGCTCGTTGTGGCGCAAATGGCAAAGCGCTTGAAAAACCGCCATAGGACCCAGCGCCGAACCGCCGATGCCTAGTACGACGAAATTGTCGAAGCGCGAGCGGATTTCTTTTGCCGCCGCTGTTATGCCGGCTACTACCTCGTCTTGGTTGTAGGGCAGTTCTGTCCAACCCATCATTCCCTTGCCGCGCCCGTTTTGAACGCTCTGATAAGCATTCTCAAGGCTTGAACGCAGCGAAGAGATATCTTTTGCCGTTATGCCCTGCGCTTGCCCGATATAATCGCTCATCATATTGTTATAATCGAATGTAATTCCCTTTTTCATTTTTACTCCTTTATTTCGATGCTTTTTCTAAGCAGTATTGTAGATAGTCCCGCCCTTCCTTTATTTCTTCATAAGTGCGGTAATTGCCGGCATAAAGCTCCATAAGCGCCGGACCCTCGTAGCCTCTGTCGAGCAGCGTTCTGAAAAGTCCGACGAAATCAAAAGTGCCCTTGCCTGGGACGTACAGCTTGCCGCTGTCGTCAAAGTCGCATAGATGCACGTTGACAAGACGGTCACCCATAGCGTCAATATAGTCATAGACGCTGTATTTTGATTGCATAGCTTGCTTTATGTCCAGACAGGTGCGGACTGACGTGTGCTTTTTTAGCTCCAAAAAGTATTCGGGCGAATTAAAAAAAGTCCAATGCACGTTTTCGTATGCAATGCGGCAGCCGCCGCCAATATTTTGAAGCATCTCGTCCAGCTCGTCAAGGCGCCTCCCCACTTTCTCAAGATCTATACAATACGGCGTACGCTTCATTCTCGTTGGACCGTGAAAGGTATAATACTTGGCGCCGAGAATGCCTGCGGCTACCGCCGCCTCTTTGTAAATAATCTCACTGTCCTCTCTCGTTCTTGCCACTATATTAAATAACTCCGGCTCGAACTGTACATTGAGAGTATGTATCGAATACGCATTAATACCGTTCCGGCGCTCCCGAAGCAGTTCGGCGAAGCCGCTCTTATACTCCCTGAAGGTAGTTAAAAAGACCTCGCATGTGTCAATGCCCAGGTCTTTTATTATGTCGAAAGTGTTTTCTGTAGCCTCCTTCGTGAAGAAGGAGGCTGTGGATATACCTATTTTCATGCTAATTTACTCAATACTCCGGAGAAATCAATCCGAAATCTCCGTCGGTTCTCTTGTAGACCACATTGACCTTCTTGGTCTCGGCGTTGACAAACACAAAGAAATTGTGTTCAAGAAGTTCCATTTCTTGTATGGCGTTCTCGACTGTAGTCAACGCAATTTGGAAATTCTTGACTCTGACGACCTTGCCCGTTGCCTCTTCGTTGTAGCCTTCGTTGCTCTCATATATACTTGGAGCCTCAAACGCCTCTTTGCGCAACTTGTTGTCGAATTTCTTGCGGTATTTTACTATTTGTCTTTCAATCTTTGGCAAAATTATGTCTATGTTGTCGAACATGTTTTCGCCGGTTACTTCGGAACGCACCGTCACATCTTCGGTGCCCAGTGTTATTTCCATTGTGTGCTTCTCGGGTCCTGACATGGAAAGCCTGACCTTAGCTACTGCTTCCTTGCGGAAATACTTGTCAAACTTTGAAATCTTCTTCTCTAGAAGTTCTTTCATGTTCTCTCTGGGTTTGTAGTTCTTTGAAACAATCTCGATACGCATAATAAAAATCCTCCTGTTGTTTATTTATATATACTAAAGATGTCATAAAAAGCTTAATTACTGCTTAA
>JAQVME010000226.1 GCA_028703745.1 Clostridia bacterium | reverse complement strand
CCGTTGTAGCCTCCGTCACCCAAGCCGGCGGCAACCCATGTCCGCCCGTAGTAGTGGGAGTGGGTGTCGGCGGCACCATGGAAAAGGCGGCGTTGATGTCAAAGAAAGCTCTGTTCAGGAGCCTTGATGAACCGAATGAGGAACCCTTACTCCAACAGCTTGAACACGAAATACTCGACGAAATAAACTTATCGGGCATTGGCGCGCAGGGCTTTGGCGGCAAGCTGACAGCTCTCGGCGTTTTTATCGAAAGCTATCCCACACACCTTGCAGGTCTGCCCGTTGCCGTGACAATTCAATGCCACGCCGTGCGGCACGCAACGAAAACATTATAGGAAAATTATGAAAAGAATACTTTCACCAATGAATCAAGAAGCCATCCGCGATCTGAAAGTCGGCGACACAGTCCTAATAAGCGGCATCATTTATACCGCCAGAGACGCCGCCCACAAAAAAATGCTTGAGCATCTGAACGCCGAAGGCAAAATGCTTCTGAAAGGTCAAACCATATACTACGCCGGACCGTGCCCTGCAAAGCCCGGCGAGGTCATCGGCAGCGTCGGACCTACTACCAGCTACAGAATGGACGGCTACGCGCGGACATTCGCCGCGCAAGGAATACTTGCCACTATCGGCAAGGGAAAGCGCAACGAAGAAGCTGTTCAATCCATAAAAAAATACGGCGGAGTGCATTTTGACGCCATAGGCGGCGCAGGCGCATATTATAAAGAATGTGTAAAAGAGTGTAATCCGGTATACTTCCCCGAACTGGGCGCAGAAGCCGTTTATAAACTCACCGTCGAGGATTTCCCCGCGGTGGTGGCAATTATTTAATACCTTTCAAGAATATACCCCGAAATACACGGAAAGAACTCGCCGAGCAAGCCTTTGTAACCGAAAAAGTGAGCCGACAGCTCCTCGACGGTTATTTCTGCATCGCAGCCGTCGGTTTTTTTGACTTTGCCCTTCTCCACGCGAAAACAAAAATTGTTCTTCTCCACAAGCGCATCGGTCAGCCTTATACTGAAAGGAAGGTCAATATCCGTCAGCGCGAACGCCGCTTCGGGAGAGGTTATTCTCGCCATTACGCCGCTCTGTTTGTTTGTTCCGCCCAAAACTATGCCTTCCTCGCCGTTGCCAAAGCCCGCGGCGCGTCCGTCTTTTATCAGCAGCTCAAAGCTTCCGCCGTCGAGTCGGGTTATTGCCGTCAACCGTTCAAAATCCGTTTGTGTCATGGGCAAATAAAAATCCATGCCTTCAATGTACTCTTTATATAAATTGAGCATCTTTTCTGCCGAGGCGGGCACGTGAAGGTAACTGCCGTAGCTTATGACGTCGTCAAAAGACACCGTAGCAAACCCCATTTTTTCGTAAAAGCCTTTTACCGCCGGATATAACGTCACAAAAGGCTCTGCTACCTTCTCTACACTGCGTTTCATCAGGCTGAGAGCCAGACCGCGTTTGCGGTAAGAGGGCGAAGTGCAAAGACCGATTACGCACTGCGTTACTACCCTTCTACCGAGATATACAAGCGGTTTTTGAACAAGATACATTGCCGCCGCAAGATTGCCGTCTAGGTATTCGTATTCGGCGTTTCGGGCGCCCAATACTTCGGAAAACATATAGTCAACGCATTCTTTCGAATCGGAAAAGCATTGGGAATAGAGCGCCTTCAGGTCTTGTTCGAGTGTTTTCATAACAGCTTATAATAGAGGTATGGATGCAAGGTAAACAATATCCTTTCTGTCCTTTGCCTCGCCTTCTGCGAGCACGAAGGCTTTCGCGAAGATTTCTCCGCCGGACTTCTTTACAAGCTCCTCCATGCCCAGCAGACTGCCGCCCGTGGAAACCACGTCATCGACTATGGCAACCTTTTTACCCTTCAAGAGCTTTACGTCGTGCGATGACAAATAGAGCGTTTGAATATTTTTTGTGGTGATAGACTGCACCGTTACGCTAATGCCGTCCTGCATATACAGCTTTTGTGATTTTCTTGCTACGGCGTAAAAATCGTGGTTAAGCAGCCTAGCCACGCAATGCGCCAGCTGCAAGCCCTTTGATTCTGCGGTAAGTATAACCTCGGCGCCACCGATTCTCTCGGCAATATGCTTTGCGCAATGCTCGGTAAGCGTTTGCGCGCCGTGTAGATTGAAGAAGGCTATGTTCATTTTGTCCGAAATGGGCAAAATCGGCAAATCTACGTTTTCTCCGCAAATATCGACGGTAAAGAATTTTTGCATTTGTATCCTCCTGACAGTAAAAAGTGTACTCGGCGTGGCTCTTGTTGTCAAGCACAAAACACCGAGTACACCTTATGGAATAATTTGTTTTATTTTACCATTTGTTAAAAACCTTTTCGGCGAAGCCCAGCACCTTTTCTAGCGCGATTTCTTTGCCGTCGTCAAGTATTGCCTTGCCTGAAAAATAGCCGAACACCTGATTTTGGACAGAACAAAGCACACCGAGGTTTATGTTGGCATAACGGTTGAGAAGCGGCTCAAAATCCATTTCGAACCTGCCGTCGTCGGAGCTGAACGTCCAAGGCGACATGAAGTCGTCTTTGCCGTCCTTTAGCGGTATGTTGAACGCCACTTCAGACAGCTTGTGCGCCTTGCCGT
>JAQVME010000225.1 GCA_028703745.1 Clostridia bacterium | reverse complement strand
ATACTCCGGTAAGCTGGTCGTGATAATTCAGGTACTTGATTTTTTCTTCTTTATTTTTTATTTCAGTAATGTCGATATGAGTGCCGACTATTATCTCAGACAGTGACCCGTCTTCCTTGCGAAGCCTGCGCCCTCTCGCGAGAATCCACAGCCAGTGCCCGTCGCTGTGTTGCATTCTGAAGTAATTTTCGTAAAGACTGTCGGTGTTTGACTCGATATAATCGGAGAAGTTTTTTACTGCGGCATCACTGTCGTCGGGATGAAGAAGACCGATCCAATCGTCTTGAAGGCTGCTGGGGACATTGAAATCCTCATTTTTATTAACATGCCCCAGCATAGAAAAATATTCGTTGCTGAGATAAAAACCGCAGTTGCCCACGTCGTATTCCCAGCCGCCGGTATTTGATACGGCGACAATGGTTCTGTATTTTTTTATGAGTCGTTTTATTTCTTCCTCGGCAAGCTTTCTCTGCGTTATATCTATCATTGAAAAAACCAGCTCGTTTTTTTGTTCGTCAAATATTCTGTCAACGGAAATAAGCACATCAAGATACTCGCCGCTTTTTTTTCTTATGACGGTTTCTTTGTTGCCAAATCTTTGCTCAGGGCTAACAAGTAAATTGCACCCCTCGCAAAAACTTTCGTCTACGAACAGCTCTAACTCTTTAAGCTTTCTTCCTACTATCTCGTATTTATCATAATCTAACGTGTTCAAAAATGTTTCGTTTGCGTCATAAATATCTCCGAGGTGCGAGGTCATAACCATCATTGTGGGTACCAAATTGAAGATTTTGGATAACCTTTGTTCGGATATATTGATTTCGATGATTTTGCTCTCAATCTCTTTTCTGTGCTTGTTCACCTCTTCGTTGGCCTTAAGCAAACTGTTCTTTTCGTGATAAAGCCGATAATTCAGCGTGGCGATTATTAGCGAGGTTGTAGCAACGGCGTACCCCATAAGTACAAGAGCTAAACTAATAATTGTATTCAGTAAGGCTCTATCGTTCCATTGCGAAGCTAAATAATCGTTGCAGTACGCTGCGCGAAGGTTGCCTTGCGTGTCGAAAACAGGCACGACTACAGTTACCCACACGCCTGCGGCATTTTGAATTGGAGAAAGCACCACGGCTTTGCCGTTCTCTGCACCGCTCAAATCGACTTCGCCGGCTCCGAACAAAACTTCGCCCGGCGCGGAATATAGCGGAGACCCCGGGGTCTCGGAATCTGAGGCAATAAGTATATCTTCGCCGTCTTTAACTAGAACGTAAGCCGCCTTTACCGGTTTGTTCGCGGCGACAGTTTTGACAAGACTTTCTTTCAAAGCCTTGTATGATTCTTTTTCTAAATCGGAGGCGTCATAATCCAGAGAAAAAAGGTCGTTTTTGTTTATGGCGGCTGCCGCTATTTCGGCGGAGGCAAAGGCTTCTTTCTCAGTACGTTTAATAAAAAATCTATAAACAAGTGGAGTCAGGACGGACATAAGCAAAACTAATAGAACAGTAAGAAGAACTATTACTCTCTTGTTGTTTTTAAAAAAGTTTATTAATACTTTCATCCCGCCACCTTACATTATCTTTTAATTATATATCTTAATGAGCTAAAAAGTCAATAAAAGAAGTAAATTAAGTTTTTTGATAGCTTTTATATTTTTTACTAATAATTTTGCGCCAACATTCCTCATACATTTGAAAATCTGCAGATTTAGATTTATAATATGCCTTATGAATACAAAGATTAACAATTATTTCAGAACGACACTGGTCCCCGGACTGCTGCTAAGCGGTCTGGCGGGTATTTTTACCGGCGCGGTGGTTTTTTTCTACAGATTCGCCGCGCATTCCTTGTTGGAGTTCACACAGAGAGTATACGCTTTTGTCGGTAGCAATGCCGTGCATTTGCCGTGGTTTTTCGCCGCGCTTGCCGCGCTGGCGGTATTGACGGCATTAACGCTGAAATTCGTGCCCGAGGCCGGAGGCGGCGGCATGGCGAAGGCGGCGGGCATTTTGCGAGGACTCATCACCTTCAAATGGCTGAGAATGCTTGTAGGCTCGATAGTAGCAAGCCTTCTTGGCTTCTTCGCCGGTTTGCCTCTCGGTTCCGAAGGACCTTCTTTGCAAATAGGCGCCGCAATGGGCGCAGGCACTCACAGACTTGCCGCCAACAAAAAGCCCGAATGGAAAAAATACATAATGACCGCCTCTGCTTCAGCGGGCTTCGGTGTCGTCACCGGCGCGCCGCTTGCCGGCGCGGTATTCGCCCTCGAAGAAATACACAAAAGATTTTCTCCCATGCTCATTATCGTGGCATTTTCGGGCACACTTGCCGCCGCGGCAACGGCGCAGGGTTTGGGTCTTCTTTTCGGAGTATCCCCGAATATGTTTGATTTCGGGAATATTCCACCGCTATCCATTTCCGGAGTATGGATTCCCCTTGCCGCCGGTGTAGCCGCCGGACTTACAAGCTGCGCGTTCAACTCCGTCATGCTCCTTGTCGGCAGATTCTTTGACGGTAAGCTCGCAAAAATACCGCAAATACCAAAGTTTATCGGAGTATTCTTACTTGTAGGCATCGCCGGACTTTTTTTCTCTGACGTCATAGGTGGAGGCTATGGTTTAATTGCCAAGATTACAGCAGCCGGCATAGT
>JAQVME010000027.1 GCA_028703745.1 Clostridia bacterium | reverse complement strand
CTCAGCAAAATATCTCGTGAATATTATTGTATTACTCTTCTACTAGATATTTATTTCTATTTCTATTATGCAGTTGTCAAGGTGCAAAGTTCTTTCTCTATCCTCAGCAAAAGCTTCGGATATGGTAGGCTGAAGTGGGCTCGAACCACCGACCTCGTGCTTATCAGGCACGTGCTCTAACCTGCTGAGCTACCAGCCTATGCGGTACATTCCCTTTCGGAAGGCCGTGGTGGAGATGAGCGGGATCGAACCGCTGACCCCCTGCTTGCAAGGCAGGTGCTCTCCCAGCTGAGCTACACCCCCTAATTTCCTTCCCGTTCAGAGTGCTTGAATATCATACCACCTAAAAAAATTGTTGTCAATTATTTAACACACTTTTTAATTAAATAAAAAAATAATTCAGCGTCAAAACTCCGCTTATTTTTATATATATTAATATGGATATCCTTATATATATTATGCCGATGCCCGCGCACCTCTGACGGTTTTTACCGGAGGATTGAGTAAGCGTGGATTGCCCTCAAAAACGGCAATCCGGGTCGACATTCAGCTTGTCTATGGCTATGGCAAGCATAATAAGTTTCAATATATTTCCGCCCTCTTGCACGCGTATCTTGTAATAATCCTTGGACTGTATATCGGTAATTATGTTCGCCGCCGGTAAAGGTCTTTTTGCGGAGGAGGCTTTTTCGTAAATGTCGTACCTGTATTCTGCGGCCTGACCGTAGATCATATATTGAGACGCCTGCTTGCGGCAGGACTTGTTTAAGGCGGCTGCCTCTGCTTCTCCCGGCGTGTTCTCAGTGATACCGAAGGTCCCGTCGGCGTTCTTGTATACGCATAGCGCCGCGCTGTCGACGGCAACGACAGTGGCCTTGCCTTTTTCAAAGATTATTTGTCCTACTTGCTGCCCTTCACTGCCATAAAGATAATACCCTTTTATGAGTTTTGCTACTTTTACAAAAAAACCGTCCGAGCTTATGGCATAATCGTCAATTTCGTTGAACAACGCCTTTTTTACTCTGAATATCATCCTGAACACTCCTAATTTAATTTACTGATAATATCATATCATCAGCTCCCACCTATGTCAACAGGCGCGAGGAGCAATACCTGCTAAGCAAATATAACTCGTCAATCTAAAGAATATGTCCCAAAATGCAGAAACAGAACCATTTTCACAAAACATGACAAAACCTCTTCTTTTTCGCTAATCTCTCTTAAAACTCTACATGTATAATGTTTTACCATTAAGATAGATCAATCTAAATAGGAGGTTTGTTATGAAAACAACGAAAATGAAAGTGATTACGGTAATACCGTATGCAGTAGCATTGATGCTTTTTGTAGCATTAATATTTTCATATGCAGCAATTGAAGCGCCCGCCTATGCCAGTGACGATTTTAATACTATTGAAGAGGATATGCAAAAATGGGGCGTCGACGCTCCGTTGCAGATAAAACTCAGGGCCGGAATTTATACATATGCGGAGTTTTCCGCGCCCGCAACCGCCGACTACGTCTATACCGTGACGGGCGTAGCGGATACCGCAGTAAAGTGCGGCGAAGATATTGTTGAAGCAAAAAAACTCGCTAACAACATTTTCGGCGTCTCGCTGCAACAAGGAAA
Source organism: Clostridia bacterium (assembly GCA_028703745.1). GTDB lineage: Bacteria > Bacillota > Clostridia > Christensenellales > DTU072 > DTU072. The sequence goes on along the minus strand of JAQVME010000027.1, from coordinate 9,120 downwards.
GGTATATCAATTCGGCTTGGTTTCTCCGCAGGCTTATATTGCCGAAATAACCATTAGAACGGAGGCTGAGGCTTATGAATGGACTATTGACGGTAGCTCAGTCGGGAGCAAAGAGGAGTTGCAAAGAGACGGAGAATATAGCTTAGCTTTTTGCATAAACGGTAACAAATGGGATACAGAAACAGTCGCTTTGAGTGATGTTAACTACGTCTTTACGCTTGAAAGCAATTTGCTTGCCATCAGCGAAGTATGTCCCGTCGGAGGCACCGGCATAACTGTTAAGGCGAAGATAGGTAATACCATTTTTGAAAAAGCGCTGACTGTCATTCCGCAATTTAAGAACGTGATTGAAATTGAGGGCACCTATAACAACGATGCCGACAGAGGCTTGTTCTGGCGTTATCAAGCGGATATAACCGCGCTTACTTACCGCGTGGATTATGCCGGAACTTCGCAGCTTGTTACCCTTGATAGTCTGAACGGTCGCAGCCTGAATACGCTCAATCCCGGACAGCTCTATCCGCTGGAAATAGGCGGAGATATAGAAGCCGTTAAAGAGAAAGCCGATACCGCGGAGGTCACCATTACCGGGGTTCAGCTTGCAGCGGCAGACAACGCCGTGTCGTCTTATGAAATAAGTCAAAGCTCTGTTGCGATAAGGGCCAGTGTAGTTTGGGTGGGCGCAGGTACCAGCACCAACCCCTATCAGGTGTCCAGTTTGGCGCATTTCAACGATATAGCAAGTCGGGACGGGGCAAATGTATATTTCAAACAAATATGCAATTTGGATTTTAATTATACTGCGACTACGAGAGGTGTAGTCTTTGACGGTCATTATGACGGAAATGATATGTATATTGATAACGTGCATATATTATCGTCAAATTCTACTTCTAACGGAGGTTTATTCGATATAAACCATGGAACGATTACGAATTTTCGCCACGTTTTTGTGTTTATGAATTATGATTATAACGGATATGCCGGCGGAATGGTAGGACGAAATTACGGTACTATTAATACGCCTGATAATCCTTATTCGTCAGGGCTCTTTTCCTATCTTTATGTGGACAGTGCTCAAAACTGTAATGTTTACGTAGGCGGAGTGGCAGGTTATAATTCAGGTACAATTATTGTGCACGATAGAATTTATTTATATATTCTCAGCAATGGTTCAATAGGAGGTGTGGCTGCGTATAATGCGGGAGAGGTCACGGTATATGATGGTTTAGCCGATAACGTAATTTCCGGGTACATGCATTTTACTTATGTCAATGGCAATGCGGATGATGTCGGCGGAATAGCCGGCAGAAACTATGGGATATTACATTGGTTAACTGTAACAGCAAAAATCAGAGCAACAGTACCTTCCAGCAATTCTACTTATGTACCACGCATCGGCGGTTTCGTTGGGACGCAACAAATATTCGCGGAGTGCCTGTATAATAATTTCAGCGGAACATATGATACAAGGTCTAATCTTACAGAGGTACAACGATATTATACGGACGTAGGAGGCGTTGATAATATTGGTCAACGAGTAGTTTTCTAGGACTTTACATTTTGTAAAAAATATGTTATTCTTAATATGCGTGAGTAAACACCCACGCATATTAAGAATTTTAAGAACATATAGATTTAATAACACATAGCATATTACTGATGGCTAAAATAGTAAGCATAATTATGAGAAATAAGTTTTGAGGGAGAACGTGTTATGAAACCAAAGAGTTTTTTTATGATAATGCTATTAAGCATAATAGTACTATTGAGCGTTGCCGGTTGCCAAAGTTTGCAGACGGGCAATGCTAAAATGAAAGACGAAGACGGATATGGAGAAACTCCGGACGGATTTGTATATTATCATGTTGCTCTTGAAAAGGTAATAATATACGACTATAAAGGAGCCCTTACCCAAGTAACAATTCCGGATCAAATAAACGGCACTACCGTCACGACGCTTGCAGATGTCTTTCAAGGGAATAGAGATATTATTTCTGTTACGATACCTGAAGGCGTAGAATATCTGTGCGAAACTTTTGATGGTTGCACAAATCTGCAGACGGTAAACTTGCCTCAAAGCCTTTTGGAAATAGGCGAGAACACTTTTAGAGGTTGTGCAAACATAACGGAAATTAACATCCCTGACAGCGTAAAAAAAATAGGCAAAAAAGCATTTACTAGTTGTAGCTCTTTGACCGGTATAATTTTTCCGGAAGGTGTGTCGGAACTTAGCGCGAGTGCCTTTTCCGGATGCTCTTCCATGGTCGAAATCAACATTCCTTCTAGCGTAAAGATAATAGGAAATCAAGCCTTTTCGAATTGCTCAGCATTAGCTAAAGTCACCTTACCCGATGATATATGGCTCGAAAAAGGTGTTTTTGATAATACGCCTTGGCGTAGAGGCATAACCGGAACTTATGTTGCCTTAAGCAATACCCTTGTTGAAATAAATCTTGATGCTGACGTTAAAGACATTGTTATACCTGAAAACATAAAATATATAAGTTTGGACACTCCTATCAAAGCTATTGAAAGTGTGTTTTTCCCTGCGAGCATATATGATATAAAAGCCATGTTGACCTCCGCAGAAAATTTGAACAGCATTTCTGTCGACGAGAATAATCCATGGTTTTCATCGGAGGACGGCGTTCTCTATAACAAAGAAAAAACCGTCTTGGTATTTTATCCTCCGGCAAAAGAAGGTGAGGCTTATGAGGCTGCCGAGAATATGAAATATAGCCTCAACTGGAATGATTGGGGCGAGGCAAAAACCTTGATATTGCCCGAAAACTTTTTCTCTGATTTCAATACGATAGCGTCGGCATTAGCGGTCTGTCCGCTGACCGAACAATTTAACTTTTCCGCTGACAATGAGAGATCCGGTGATCAATACTACTACCGAACTTTCGTTTTCCAATTTGTCCGAAACAACGGATGGAATAGAGCCTCTTCTACGGAGGGCTACCTAGAAAACCTTTTTTTCAGAGGTGATGTTCCCGACAATGCCGAGGCAATAACCAATATTTTGAAAGGATATGACAGCGAGTTAAACATAGTCTGGGGTTATGACGGCTAAAAAATAATGTGTTAATGCGCGCTGAAAGAGCGCGCATTAATGGTTTGTCGAGAATTATTAGATACGCTATAGAAAAAAATCACCTATTGACAATTTTTTTTACATATTATATACTTTATGTACAATATTTTGTTTTTAAGTACATATACATTTATCCATACATAAGATATCTTAGGAGAACACTTAATTTTGATCTTTGGACACTACTTTAATGGTAGCAATATTAAGGGAATGTTACCTAGGGAGCTAACGGCTCAATCAACGGCGCGCCTATTGCAACACTGGTTAAAGAGGGGGATTTTATGAGAAAAAGCATTGTTATTACCGTATGCACATTGATTATTTTTTTATTATTGATGGTGTTGTCAGGTTGCCAAGGGCAAGGAGAACCGTATTCGGCTCAAGGCACAACCGTGGATGGCTTTGATTATGAGATTGTCGAGGATGACTTTGTTATGCTGACAAGCTATAAAGGAAAGGAGACCAAAGTAACGGTACCTTCTGAAGTACACGGCAAGCCGGTAAAAACTCTTTGGCAGACGTTTTCTTCCAATAGCACAATTCAAGAGGTTGTTTTGCCGGACGGTTTGGAAACAATGGGCTATACTTTTACGGATTGTGATAACCTGACCTCGGTGAACATACCGGCGAGTGTAAAGTATATTTCCATGGCTTTTTGGGGCTGCCGGAACCTTACAAGCCTAGAAATTCCTAACGGTGTAGAGCATCTGGGCGATTATTCTTTTACTGATTGCATCAACCTTGAAAGCGTAGTATTGCCGGATTCCATAAATGAATTGGGCAGGGGTGTGTTTAAGAATTGCTCTAGTTTGACCAGCGTCATTTTGCCTTCGAACATAACCGTAATAAAATCCGAAACCTTCAGTAATTGTCAAAGTCTAGCCTCAATCACGATACCTTCGACAGTGAAAAAAATAGAATTCTCTGCTTTTTACCAATGCGCGGCGCTTACATCTGTGAGTCTCCCCGCCGGTATTGAAGATATTTCCTCAGCCTTCGTAGAGTGCACCAAACTCTCCTCCGTGCATCTGCCTGCAGGACTTACCTCAATGACGAATGCTTTTGTGCGTTGTTATGCGCTGGAAAGCGTAGTAATCTCCGAGGGGATAGAAACCATAGGAGAAAGCTCCTTCCGAGATTGCACGGCGTTAACGCAAATCAGTGTACCTTCCAGCGTAAAAGAAATAGAGGGCAACGCTTTTATGGGCTGTTCTGCCTTGACAAGCATTGCTCTTCCTCAAGTGCTGGATATCGGAGAAAGCGCTTTTGAAGCATGCACGGCGCTGAACGATGTTACGCTGCACTCTGCCGTCACCTTAGACACAAATGTGTTTAAGGACACGCCTTGGGGCGATAACGCATAACAACAATATTCAAGATTGATAACAGTTAATGCGCGCTGAAGAGCGCGCATTAATGTTGTAAAAAAACTAATATATTGGTAAAGCCGACTTTTTCGATAATATCTTAGAAAGCTCCGCAAGGTCGAAGTCGGGGACATAATCTTCCGTGGCGCTGGAGGGGCACTGAGAAAAGCCGCGGGACAGTCCGACATTTTGGAAATACTCTAATAAGTCGTTATAATCGGATTTTCTTATTCTTTTTTGAAGCTCCGGAAAGGCGGATACGCCCGGCGTGGGAAAATATTGGCACATTAGGCTGACACAAAGAGTGCTGTCAAGCCGTGACAAAATATCCAACACCTTTTTGCTGTCCTCCTTGTGTGACGGCAGCGCTAAGTGGCGGACAATGACACCCTTTTGCATTATACCGTTGTCAATAATATCGACGGGTTGCTGGCGCCGCATCTCAGCTATCGCCGCTACTGCAATATCGGTATAGTCGGGCACCTTCGAATATTTCTGTCCCAGCGCGTTATCGGCGTATTTGAAATCAGGCAAATAAATGTCTACTAAGCCTTCAAGCAATTTCAGAGCACTGATTTTTTCGTAGCCGGAGGTGTTATAAACTACTGGAATTTTCAGTAGGCTGCCTTTAATTTTTGCAAGCACCTCCGCGATATGCCCGGCGTAATGCGACGGAGTTACTAGATTAATGTTATGCGCGCCAAGGTCCTGTAGGTATAGCATAAGAAAAGACAGCTCGCCGCCGTCAATGAATAGACCTTTGGCGCCGTGGGATATCTCATAATTCTGGCAATAGACGCATTTCAGCGCGCATCCGCTGAAAAAAATCGTTCCGCTCCCCTTGTCTCCCGAGATTACGGGTTCCTCCCACATATGGATGCCTGCTCTTGCTACTTTGAATTTCATACGCTTATTATAGCATTTCAATGCGAAAAGTCTGCACGTTTTCTTCAGTTGGGAGCTGAAACACGTGGCAACTATTTACTATTTTGAAGAATGATGATAACATATTAATATAATAACTAAAATAAGTTTTTTTAGGAAGGGATTATGAAGTTATTTTCTAGGCTTTTAGCGCCGTTGCTATTAATTGTATTATGTGTCAGTTTGTTTGCTTGCAAAAAAGAGCCCTACCCGCCTAACGACCTGCTTACGGAATATTATTGGAAGGAAATGCCCGTAAACACCAATCCGAATCTCAAGTATTTCGGATACTACCATTTTTCCGATGCAATTGATGAAGTTGTGGCTATGGGCAATGCCAATTTAGGAAAGGTTGATGCCGAAGATATCGAAGAAATAGCGCATATGCACACCAAAGGGTTGTACATTCTCATTATGATACGGCATATTTTCTTTGACAGCGATCAAGTCGACGGTCTTAAAGAAGATTATATGCAGCTGTGGGAGACTGCCAAGCAGGAACTTTCGCCGTATATGGACAGAGTAATCGGGTTCTACGTAGATGAACCCATATGGACGGGGAAAAGGCAGGTTGCTTTCCACACGGCTTGCCAGCTTGTTCGACAGGATTTCCCCGACAAAAGGATGATGGCTATGTTGGCGTATGCGGCTGTCATAAACGATCCGTGGGTTACCAAGCTCAGTACAGGATTGGAGGATATAGACGCAAAGGAATATTGCAAGTATTGTACGGATATAGGCTATGACTATTACCGCACATGGGATAAAGCAAAGGTGCTGGAGGATATCGCGTTGCTGAAACAAAATGTAATTACTCCCGGACAAAAGATTTGGATGAGTCCCAAAGGTTTTTATGTGTCCACAAGAACAAAGAGTATCAACTGGGCTTTTGAGAATATGGAGGTGCCTATAGGCGAAGAGGTCAAGCGCTGGATAAAGGGCGCCTACGAAATAGCCGTCGCCGACCATGATATAGTGGGATTTTTCACCTTCGTTTACGGCAACGAGTCGACGGGTGAGAGTTATGACGTATGGTTAAGACGCTTCTTTACCGAGAGCGACGAATACTATGACATTGAAATAAAAGCATTATATACCCAAATAGGCAAGGCAATAATAAACAACTGAAATAACCGATGGGCGCAATCATTATTCAGCCAATTAATTGCATTTCCGTATGTTTTATTGTAAACTTAATAGACAATAAGGTAATAATTTCTGAAACAAAGAGGTGCCCATGTTAGATTTACGTTTTGTAGCCGACAATATCGATTTAGTCAAAGCCAAGCTTGCCCAAAGGAACAGTTCGCTGGACCTTGAGGAGATAGCTTCTCTTGCCGCAGACAGGAAACGAACCATTCAGCAGGCAGAAGCGCTGAAGGCAGACAAGAACCAAGTGTCTTCGCAGATTGCCGCGCTGAAAAGGAACAAGGAGAATGCAGACACGCTTATTGCGGAGATGCGCGGGCAAGGCGAGAAAATAAAAGAATTAGACGCCCTTCTTTCCGATATAGAAGCAAAGCTGGCGACGTATATGTATACCATTCCCAATCTGCTTGACGATAGCGTGCCTTACGGCAAGGATGGCAACGACAATGTCGAAGTGAGGCGCTACCTTGAACCCGGAAAGTTCGACTTTGAGCCAAAAGCGCATTGGGATATAGGCGAGAGCTTAGGCATTTTGAATTTCCAGCAAGCGGCAAAAATAACCGGTGCAAGATTCACGGTATATCACGGGCTGGGCGCCAGACTGGAGAGAGCCGTAACCAATTTTATGCTTGATACCCACACCTCCCGCGGCTATAACGAGGTATTTCCTCCGTTTATGGTAAACCGCGACAGCATGGTGGGTACGGGACAGCTGCCGAAATTCGAGGAAGACATGTACGCGGTATGCGGTACGGACTACTATCTTATACCCACAGCAGAGGTACCCGTAACCAATCTTCATAGGGCGGACATACTTTTGGAAAAGGACTTAACGATAAAATACTGCGCATATACCGCTTGTTTTAGAGGCGAAGCCGGTAGCGCAGGTCGGGATACCAGAGGATTAATCCGCCAGCACCAGTTCAACAAAGTAGAGCTAGTGAAGTTCGCCCATCCTGACAACAGCTTTGACGAGCTTGAGAGCCTTACAAACGATGCCGAACAGATTCTAAAGCTGCTGGGACTGCCTTACAGAGTGGTATGTCTATGCTCGGGTGATGTCGGCTTCTCTTCTGCGAAGACTTACGACATTGAGGTGTATATGCCCTCTTACGGTAGATACGTGGAGATATCCTCCTGCTCGAATTTCGTGGACTTTCAGGCGCGGAGAGCCAACATACGGTTCAAGGACGATAAGGGCAAAATCCGCTTTGTGCATACTCTCAATGGTAGCGGACTTGCCGTAGGCAGAACCGTAGCCGCCATTCTCGAAAATTATCAAAATGCCGACGGCACGGTTACTGTTCCCGAGGCGCTAATAAAATATATGGGCACCGACCGCATAAAATAGGAGAACCCTTGGAAAAGAAGAACGGCTGTATTTCCGGGTTGGCTCTGGGATCGGTGCTTAGGTTCATCGTATCGACCTTGGAGCTTATCTTAAAAATTGTCATAAACCTTTTAGTTTTTTTCGGGCTTTGGTTGCCGCTGGTTTATGCGCTTTTCGGACTGGGGTTGTACCTCGGTTTTCATTTTAATCCTTTGGATTGGACGCTGGAGGGGCAGCTTTATGTTTCGGGCTTCGTCACGTGCGTGCTGTGCAGTCTCATCATCACTATACGCAATTTGATAGTGCGACCGGCAAAGTCGGTTTTTTATGGTTTCAAAACCCCCTTATGGACAAGGAAAAAGGATGAAAACATTGAACTTGTAGAGATTAAAAAGACAAAAAAGAAGATGAAGGAACCGTTTGAGGAGAAAAAGATCGAAAAACCCAAAATCTATTATTCCGCCGTCGAGTCGAATACGCTTATTCACGAATATACAGACCGTTTTGAAATTTATAAGATTGAGAATAATAAGGCGCGATTGGAGTCAGTGGAGTATAAACATGATTAAATCCAAAAGAATAAGAAAACCCAGAATGTGGGAGGTGGATTTCTTCCGCGGCTTTGCCATTATTATGGTCATATGGGATCATCTTATGGTGGATTTTTATATGTTCCAATATACTTGGGTGGACTCGGGAGTAAAGTGGCTGATGGAGCTGGGTCAGTTCGGCGCGGATTATCTCGATTCGTATTTGCGGCTTTTTTGGAGGCCGGTTTTCCTGTTCATATTCTTTTTTGCGTCGGGACTTTCGACGGCGTTTTCAAAGAATAATCTTGTGCGCGGGCTCAAGCTTGCCGTCGTATCTGTTGCGGTATCGCTGTTTACTTATCTTATCACCGAAATGACGGGCGAAAATCTTTTCATATTGTTCGGGGTGCTTCACTGTATTGCTGTCATAATATTGTGTTATGCGTTGCTGGCGTATGCCATTGACGGCATCGTAAGGCTGTCGGAGAGGCTTGCCGGCAAAGAGCACAGCAAGAGGCTTTCTGATTTAACGCTGGGAATAGTTTGTCTGGCGCTGAGTTTCTTGTTCATTTGGATAAACAATAAATACAATACAAGCCTCTATGCTCAAGATTATCAGAGTTCGTATATAACAACGGACAAGCAATGGCTGGGTCTGTTTTTTAACGTTTACAGCTGGGCTACTGCCGATTATTTTCCGCTGTTCCCCTTTATTTCCTT
>JAQVME010000026.1 GCA_028703745.1 Clostridia bacterium | reverse complement strand
TATAATACCAGGGGAATGCCCAATGGCGCGGATATTTTTTGCGCGCCGCCGCTTACGTTCTCCTCCGTCAGAAGATGAATCCATTCGCCCTCGGGAACAAAGGTCGACCTCTCGCAAGCGCCTTGTGTTATTACCGGCGCGACGAATACGTCGCTGCCCAGCATATAAGCATAATCTTCCTTGTATAGCCTCATATCGTTATATTCGTAAAAAGGCGCGCGCATAACGGGAATGCCCTGTTTTGCCTCCTCCATACAATGCTTAATGTACGGCGCAAGCCTGGCAAATATGTTTGAGAACCGCACGGTATAGGGTAGCACTTCTTCATTGTCGAACTGCACGTTGTTCTGCGGTTTTATGGTTTCGTGCCCTCTGAGCAAGGGGCTGAAAGCGCTCATCTCCAGCCAGCGCACGAACAGTTCGGCGTCCCTTCTCAAATTTCTGAAAGATATAAAGCCGCCTATATCGCTGTGTGCGGCTGTCAATCCCGACAAGCCCAGACTTATAGAGGCAGGTATGACGCAAGGCAACCCGTAGTCAAGAGAAAAATCCGTATGCTGGTCGCCGTTCCACATAATTGAGGTATGCTGTTGCGCTCCGTTGTAGCCCGAACGGGTGAAAAAGAAAACCTCGCCCTCTTTTCCGCTTTCTGCAATAGCCTGACGGTTTATTTCTGCCCATAGCACAGGCCATTTGTTGTGAAGCTTCGCGGCGTCGCCCGAATGCAGGACGCAGTCCACCGGCAGATACTCGCCGAAATCCGCCATATAGCCGCAAATACCCAGTTCAAGCATATTCTTTTTTATTATGACTTCTTTCAAGTACGTCACCGTGTCCGGATTCGTCAAATCCAGCATGCCGGCGTCGAAAGTCGTGCTCTTGATATGGTATATCCCGCCGCTCTCATTTCGTATTAAATAGCCCTTTTCCTTGCACTCGTTATACATAGCCCCGTTGACAATTACATACGGGTTTATGTACGCGAGGAAGCGTACCCCTCTGGTTTTCAATTCGGCTATCTCATTCTTTAGCTTCGGATATAGCGCGCTGTCGACCTCCCAGTTCCAATAAACTTGACTGCCCACCGCAGTAACCTTCTTGCCCGACCAGTCCTGACACCATACTCCGGCGACCTTTGCGCCCTTGTCCAGCATGTCAAAAGCTTTGCGCTTAACAACGTCCATGCCGCCTTGAACGCCGAGTATCATACCTTCTCTCGCCCAATCGGGAACGAATGGACTGCACGGAATATCCGCTGCCAGCTTGCGGGATATTCCCTTGAAGCTGTCCTCTGCAATGTAGCAAAAACCTTTCGGCGCTTCCCAGTAATTGAAAACAGCCTTGTCCTTTGCCGTGAAGTCTTGTTCTCCGTAGCCGTCGGTATCAAAACGCAAGGCGTAACGCCGGCTGGAAACGAATGTAGACATAGGACTGTAGCTTTTTATTTCGCGGTGCTCTCTTATTCTGTATTTTTTAATTTTTCGTAGCACGGTTTTTTCAACAATAGGCATGATGCTGATATGCTCCGACACGAAATTAATGACCTTCTCGCCTTTTAGGTTGAGCTTTCTGTACTGCTCTCCGCCGCCGAAAAACATCTCGTCTTCGTTGCTTTCAAAATTGAAAGAAAGGTTCTTAATATCTCCATTGGCGGTTATTGCCGCATAAAGTATGCCGCCTTTTTCCGCAAAATCCAGTCTTACACTTATTCCGCCTGCCGAAAACTCCGCGCTGTCTCCGTCTATTTTATAATCTGATAACGCGATGCTCTTGTTCTTTTCTTTTTTTACCGAAAAACTGCCGTGACGGCTTTTGTACCTTATTCCGCCGCTCCCTACGCTTATGAACGGGGCGGCCGTGCTGTGAGAAAACACCCTTTTTGCGTTAAATTCGAGTATGAATTCGCCGTTTGTATCCTTTAGCGTGAACATATGCCCTCCTTGTTTCGCATCTTTCTTTTTTGAATTATTATTATGCCTGCGCCGCCGGCTATAACGAGAGCCATGCCGGCTATTTTCATTGCCGTCAAGACCTCGCCGAATATCAATACTCCCGCTACGCAGCTTACTATCGGCACAAACAGCAAGAGAATTTTTACCAGCCAAACTGGATATTTTTCGAGGTTGCGGTAGTAAAAGACATATATCAGGCTTTGCGCCAGTCCGCCGACAGCGACAAGCGCGAAGAATGTTGTTCCGGTCTTAATACCCCCGAGCTTTGCTACGTCGCCCGTAACAAGCGACATGGCGGCGAACAGCAACAATACTACGAGATTGTTATAAAAGGCAATGGTGATACTTTTTACTTTGTAGTCCTTCTGCGCCTTTTTTATGACGAAGGCGTTAATGGTGACGGCAAGCGCGCTCAGAATAAAGAACAAGTCGTACCAGTTGAATTTCACCGAAGTGAAATCAACTCCCAGCACAAATACCACGCCGACGAGCATAACCGCGCTGCAAAGCCAATCGCCCTTTGTAAGCTTGTCTTTCAATATAAAGGTGCTTATCAAATTTGCCATGAGGATATCCAACTTCAGTAGCACCGTACCGGTGGAAACGCTGCTTTTTTGGAAGCCGATATTGGCAAAAGTATCGAGCAGAAAGCCCAGAATGCCGATAACAAGCAATATCAGCCAGCTACTTTTGATATTGAGAAGGCTCTTAAGCTGCCCCGTAGCTATTACGTACACCGTAAGTACCGCCAGCGCGGCAAGCCTAAGCAGCATTCCGGCAACGAACGGCGATGACGTATACTCTACCGCCCACTTTGAAAGCAGATAATAGGTCGCCCATGCGCCAATCATACCGGCAATAAATATGATATCAGACTTCTTCATCGATTTTATAGAACCTCGATACCGCTGAGCCTGGCAAATATCAGCATTGCCTGCGTAAAGTCTCCGTATACCATAGATACGTGATGCGCCACACCGCTGTATATTACTTTGTCAAGGACTTCCTTCATCGGGCGATCGAAGCGCGCCTTGGCGTATGTGCCCGTCAAAAGCTTTTCCATGGGAAGAGCCTCGCCCTTCTGTTGAAACAGTCTGTAATGCCCGTTGACGCTGTCCAGCCTCGCCATATTTATGGCTCCGCTCTTCATCACAAAGCCAGCCGTAACACCCTTGCCACCGGCAAAATAGGTGTCCAGCGTAGCTGCGCATTTGCCGTCGCACAAATTCGCCGGAGCCACGCCGCAATGCCACATGAGCGCGTGATCCTCTTTCAAATTCACTTGAGAAAGGTCAGCCATAAACGGCGTCTCTGCGCCTGCCGCGCGGTGGCAAAGCATAGTCAGAGCGCAATCGATATCGCCCTCGCAAGCGAGCACTACGTCAAGGCTTTGCAAAAGGCTCATGGCAGCGCAAGGCGCAATGCCGTACCCAGCCGCGAACTCCGGCCAGCATCTAACGGCAAGCGCAGTCAGCCCGTTGTCATCAATAAAGGTCTTGAGTTTGACGGAAAGTTCCGCCACCCGTTCCAGTTGTGACGCAGAAATACCCGAAACGTCAAATCTCTGCCTTAGCATTTCGGCATAAACTTGCTTTTGCTTTTCGTCGGCGGCATAATTCCATACCTGCTCCAGCTCGTAATGGTCTATCAGCAAGCCGAACTTTCGGTATAGCGCAAGCTCGTCTACGTCAAGATTAAAAAAGCCGTGGGCGCGGTAACCGAGTATGCCGACCTTGGCGCTTCTTAGCGCCGCCGTCATTCTCACGGCGTCCAGCCAGTTCTCGTCGATTTTGCCGTCGATTATATAAGTAAAATCGTTTATGCCGCTCTTGACGAGGTTTGAGGCGTTGAGGTTAACGCCGCATACGGAATTCAGCCTTATCTTACCTCCGTTGTACGGCAGTTCGGGCAGTCCCCAAAGTAGCAACGGCTTGTCCACTCTCTTTTTTATTTCAAGTACAAGATGTCCCAAATGGAACGTTCCGCTTATGACGGCTATGCCGTCAACTCTGTTGTCATAAAGCTCTGATGCGGCTTTTATGGCGTCAGATACCTCCATGACGAGCTGTTTGACGGCGCAGACCTCCACGCTGTCAAGTGTTTGTAAATCCTTAAGTATGTTGCCGTAGAGCTGTTCCGCCGCGGCGAAATCAAAAGTGTTTCTAGCAAGGCAAACCACGCCCAGCCTGATATTTTTTTTCATTGAGCGCTCCTTTTTAGAAAAAGTCTTTTTCTATCTGTGCGTAGTCCTTGCGGTCCTGCTCGTCGTACTCCTCGCCTTTGTTGCGCTTCTCAATAAGGTAGCGCACCTTCATGCTGAGCGCATTGGTGAGCTTTAGTTTTCTCATCGAGAAGAATGCCAGCGTCATGAACACTACGACAGCAATCATAATAAGCAGTTTAATTCCGAGCACGGCGCCGTCGGTCTGCACGAAGTCCTCATAGTTTATTCTGCCCGTAATCTCGTCGGCTTTTGGCTCGTTGAAGCCTACAAGCCTGAGTACCACACCGGAAATAAATACGGCTATGGCAGAACTGGCTTTTTTGCTGAAAGTCATAACTCCGCTAAAGCTGCCCGTAGGTCTGTTGCCGAGCTTGAGTTCGGCAATATCTATGACGTCGGGGAAGATTATCCACGGCATCAGCTGAGAGCCCGCCATGCCCAGCCCGATAAGGAAGCAGAAGGCAATGACCATCGCAATGTTCGTCAGCGGCACCATAGTAAGCAATACTATGCCGAGAATATATATAGGTATGCCTATACGGAAAATAACTCGCTTTGCTACTCCCTTCGTCATGAGCTTGTAATAAAGCGGCAGTGTAAAGAACGTAATCACCATAATTACGCCGAGTATAACAGCGCCGCCCACGTCTATATCCAACGCGTAATTGGCGAAATATACTATGTTCGAGCTTAGCAAATCCATACAAACGTATGCGAACAGATAACCGCAGAGCAAATATATGAATGCCTTGACTTTCAAAGGCGTGATAAAGGTTTTGAACGTGAAGGTGGACTTGGTATCCGGAAGCACTACTCTTTCCTTTGTGAACAACCCCGTCAGTATGCAGGGCACGGTATAAAGCGCGCCAAAGGCGAATACTACGATAAAATACAGGGTATTGATGGTTATGCTGCCTGAAAGCAGTTTGTCAAGCAGGAAGGCGCCGCCGATTGTGGCTATACCCCCCGAACACATGGAGAATATCAGGCGTAGAGTATTTACTTGCGTGGTTTCCTTCGGATTGTTGGCAAGCTCCGTCGAAAAGCTGGAATAGCTTACGTTTATGACCGTGGAAAGCGTGTTATAGAAAAGATACGAAAGCATATATACGGTGATTTTCAGCGCTTTTGAGCTTACACCTTGCATGGGTAGCAGCAAGAAAGCAAAGCTGGCAATAATCAGCATACCGCCGAACAGTATGTACGGTCTGCGTCTGCCCCATTTTGTACGGGTATTGTCTCCGATAACACCCATAAACGGGTCGGTCACGGCGTCCCATATCCTTGCTACCGCGACAATAGCGCCCGCCCACACGGTGCCCAGTCCCATTGCGACCAGATAGGCAAAATATAGCGCGTTGATAAGCGCCGGCGCGCCGCCGCCATACAAATCGGCGGAAGCGAAAATTAGTTTTTCCCTCATCGGAACCTTTTCGGTGAACAGCTTTGGGTCTTGATACATTTTATCCTCCTAAAATTCAAAGAACAGTTTATTAAACACCAGCCTTGCGCTGGCAACGCCTTTTATGTTTGTTTCTTCCGACATTAGCACGGTCTTTGCGCTCACCTCGGAGTCACGGGCGCTTAGCTGCTTGCGAAACTCAACGTAGGTAGGCTCATTATAAAACATTCCGCCGGCTATAATAATATTTTCGGGGTCAATCAATCGGCACATATTTATTACACAGTATACGAGAGTCTTTATCCCGTCGTCCAAAACCACCTTTGCGCAGCTGTCGGATAGGTAAGCGTCGTAAAGCTCTTTTATGCTGTGATATTGGGTTTTTGCCAATAAGTTGACTTCCATAACGAGGGGTTCAAGCGCGGCAAAGCTGCTACTCAGCCTGACCTTTGACAGCTCACCGGCTCTGCTCGTATGCCCGTTCAAAACTACACCGTCGACGACAATGGCGCAGCCCAATCCCGGACCGTGCTTGATGTATACAAAATTCTTGTTTTCGTCATTGATTATGGCTTTTGCGTGAGCCTTGACGTTATTGCAGACGTATATAGGGACCTCAAAATATCTTCCAAGCTCCTCCCTGAGATTGAGTCCGTTCGGGAACAATCCGCTAGCGTCAAGAAGCTCGCCCGTTTCCTCGTCAACGGCGCCGGTGACGCCCACGCCAATGCCCAATAACCTGTCCTCATAGCCTCTGGTTATACGCTCTATGTTTATTCTCAGGAACTCGATCCCCAACATCTCTACCGTGTGACTTATGCTCTCAAGAATTATACCTTTTAGGCTGCACAGCGAAAAATGAATGCGGTCCCGCTCAATATTTATGTTGCAGGCAAGGAAGCCGCTGTAGTTTATGTCCAGCAACACCTCTTTGCGCCCCTGAGGATTCCGTTGCATCCTCTCGCCGTTCTCAAGGAGTTTGCCGCTATCGAGCAGTTCCCTGACGATAATGGTTATAGCCGCGCCCGTAAGCCCGCATTCTTTGGCAAGCTCGATGCGCGACATAGGTCCGTTGTTAAACAGCTTCCATAATATTACTCTTTTGTTGTTGGTTCTCAGCGTTTTGCTGTTTGAGCCCTGCGTAGTCATATTACCTCAAATTCTCAAAAAATTGCCTCATCTGTGACATGTCGGGTTTTATGGGATTGTTGTTCATCAGCGGATGGCTTATGCATTTTTGGCAAAGCGCGTCAACGTCCTCTATGCCGCATTCGTCCAGCGTACATTTCATTCCCATGCGCTTTTTCATTTCAAAAATCCTGTCAGCCAAGGCTTCGGCATTACAAAAGCCCATTTCTCTTGCCAAAGCTTCCAGCCTGCTGTTTTCGGCGGCGGCGTTCAAGCACACAAAACTGTCCAGAGTAAAACCGCAAGCCTCTCCGTGCGACAGCTTGTAGTCTATTGACAAAGGATAGGAGCAGGCGTGACAGCCCGCAGTTTTTGTAACAGAGAATGCCAGTCCGGCGAACAGCGCGGCAAGCGACATATTGTCTCGTGCCACGGCGTCATTGCCATCGGAATAAGCCTTCTCAAGGTTGGCAAAAATCAATTTGCACGAGTGTATTGCCCATAAATCGCATATAGGCTGATGATTGACACTCCACAAAGCTTCAAGCGCATGAGACAGCGCGTCTATACCCGTCGACGCCGTAATATGCGGCGGTACGCTTATGGTGAGTTCAGAATCAATTATGGCGATTTCCGGCAAAAAGTTCTTATGCGCCAGCGGCGCCTTGATTCCCGTTTCGTCGTCGTTACAAACTGACACAGAGGTAACCTCAGAGCCTGTGCCCGCAGTAGACGGCACGGCAAAAAGCGGCAAGCCCTTGACGCTGAACTCTTGCCTGTGGAAAAAATATTCCCTTATGCCGTATTCGGCGTGCGCCATAGAGCAGGCGAATTTTGCCAGGTCGAGCGCGCTGCCTCCTCCAAGAGCCACTACGAAATCCACCTGCCATTGCTTCAATTTTTCAACGGCTTTTACAACCTCGCTGAGCATGGGATTGGGCGAGAAATCCGAAAAAATACCGGCAATACACGGCGTTAGTTCTTGTATGGACTGAGCAAGTCCGCTATTGACAAAAACTTTGTCGGAAATAAGCGCGCCCCTCTTGTAACCGTTTTGTTCGGCTATGCTTGATAGCTCCTTGAGCTTTCCCGCGCCGAAATATATCTTTACGGGTTGTGAATAGACGAAGTTATCCATAGATTTCCTCTTCTATTTCCTTGACTTTCTTTTCGGCTGCCGTCAGGAATTTCTGCCGCCAGTCCTCCAAATCCTGCAAGAATGCCGTGTTCAAAAAAACCTTTGCCATCTCCACGCCCAGTTCGGCGCCTATTATCCACCCTCCCATACAAAGAATGCCTGCGTTGTTTATGGCTCTTGCCATCTTCGCGCCGTACACACTCTCTACCGCGGCGGCATAAACACCCTTATACTTATTTGAGACCACGCTCATGCCCATTCCCGTGCCGCACACCAGCACGGCTTTTTCGTAAACTCCGCTGGCTACCAGCGGCGCAACCTTCTTCGCTACCTCAAAATAAGGTACGGGCGCATCCATACTTTGCGTGCCGAGGTCCTCGAAGGCTATCCCTGCCTGCACCAAATAAGCCTTTATGGCTTCCTTGAGTCCGAAGCCTGATTTGTCTGAACCGATAGCAATCATAAACACCTCTTAATAATTAAGAATATTAATTAATTATAATCTTTTTATTAATAGTATGTCAATAGCCAAATGGCTTCAAAAGATATTTGCGCAATAATCTGTGAACTTTTTGTAGAGAATCTAAATAAAAATACCCGTTGCAACGCTGAATTTTTCAAACTGCAACGGGTATTTTTGTATAATGAATTTGTTTGCAAGCGGCTCTTATTTTCTTTCCCAGTTCTCTTTCAACACCTGACGGGACCTGGCTATGCAAAGGTTGCCGCCCGGCACATCGTGCGTTACCGTGCTGCCCGCGGCGATATATGCGCCGTCGTTGACGGTGACAGGTGCAACCAGATTGCTGTTGGCGCCGATAAACACATTGCTGCCCACTGTACATCTTTGTTTTATTTTGCCGTTGTAGTTGGCAAATACCGTGCCACATCCGACGTTGGTATTCTGACCGACAGTGGAGTCACCGACATATGCAAGGTGCGCCATCTTCGTGCCGTCGCCTATATCGGAATTCTTGATCTCGACGAAATCGCCCACACGGCAATAAGCGCCGATAACCGCGCCCTTCCTCAAGCAGGCAAAGGGGCCCACCGTCGTATGCGAGCCTATTTTTGCGCTCAGCGAATACGACGAGCGTATATCCACGCAGTCTTCGACCACGGTGTCAACGAGTTCGGTCTGCGGAAAAATCACACAGTCCTTTCCCAACCTGGTTTTGCCGCGCAATATCACCATAGGGTGTATTATGCAGCCGTCGCCGATTTCTACCGTAGTATCGATGTGGCAGCTGTCTATATCGTAAAATAGTATGTTCCTCTTTTTGTAAGCGTCAATGCTTCTTCTGCGAAGTTCTGCATAAATGGGCGCTACGTTGCCCAGATTTGTTATTTGCGCTGCGCGAATATCGTCAATGATTTTTAATTCGCCTTTGTAGCCCTTTTTTTTCAGCCAGCCGTCGCCAATCCGCCAGCCGTCGCCCTTGGTTGAAAGCTCTTCCAAAAAAGCGTCGTCTACCAGCGGAGTGTCATGAAAAAGTACGGCAGTGAATTCAGCAGTGTCCTCTGCTTCAGATGTTTTTTCTATGACAGTGAAAGCCGTCAGCTCGCTTTCAAGTATATCTTTGGGCGTTCTGCCCAGAATGTCCAGATGCGTGAATCTCGCTTCATTGACCGAATAAATTTTTATCATATAATTAACCTAGTCTCCTTATCAACAATTCTTTTATTTCGTTAGCTTTTTGCTCTGCCAGCTCCCTGTCGGCAG
The DNA here is from genome assembly GCA_028703745.1 of Clostridia bacterium. Lineage (GTDB taxonomy): Bacteria > Bacillota > Clostridia > Christensenellales > DTU072 > DTU072. Next base: position 1,187 of record JAQVME010000026.1, on the reverse strand, counting down.
CCTCGACCAGTATTCTTATTTTCGGCTCTGTTCCGCTGGGACGCACCACCGCCCTGCCCTCAAAATCAAGTCCGTTCAAATAATTCTGAATTTCTTCGTCATCATAGAACCTTTGCGCCGCCGCCTTGTCGCACATATAGCTCATAGTGGCTTTGGGATATTCTACTATGTCGTCTAGTTCCGTAAGCGGAGTTTCTACAGCAAGCATTGCTGTAAGCAGCGATGCCAGTATGCCGTCACCCGTCTTCATATAATCGCTGAAAATAATATGTCCCGACTCCTCGCCTCCGATATTATACCCGCTTTTCATCATCTCGCGGTGAACATATTTGTCGCCGACAGGCGTTCTCACCAGCGTAATACCGCGACTTTTGCAAGCTACCTCGGTACCCATATTGCTCATAACCGTAGCCACAATAGTATCACGCTTCAGCGTGCCCTTGCGCTTCATGTTCCTTGCGTGTACGTACATAAGATGGTCACCGTCAAACAGCTTGCCGCTCTGCGCCACCATAATGCGGTCACCGTCCCCGTCATAGCTGAAACCGATATCAAACTCGCCTTCGTTCATTTTGTTGAGCAGAAAATCCGGTCTGGTGGCGCCGCAACCCTCGTTTATGTCCTCGCCGCCCGTATTCTTGTTGTAGACCGTAACGGCGGCGCCCAATGCGGTAAAAAGCGCCGGCGCAAGATGCGCGGTCGCCCCGTTGGCGCAGTCTAAACAAATCCTTAGACCCTTAACGTCAGGTTTAAGACTTTTTATTAGGAAATCGATATAATCGTCGTCGCCGTCATAATAAGTTATGCTTGCCGCACGGCTTGATTCGGGGAGTGTTTTTGGGTTGTCAATAAAAAATTCTATATCCTTTTCGGCTTTGTCGCTAATCTTTTCCGCAGTCGACGAAAAGAACTTTATGCCGTTATATTCGGGAGGGTTGTGGCTGGCGGAAATCATAATTCCGAGGTCGCCGCCAAGCAGTTTCGTAAGATAGGCAAGCGCCGGCGTAGCCGTCATACCCGCAACCACGACCGTCGCGCCTTTCTCGGAAAAGCGCTTTGCAAGCTCGTTTTCAATAAAGGGCCCGCTCTGTCTGGTGTCTCTACCCAAAACTATTTTTGCCGCAGGATAAACGGCAAGCGCCGCATCGGCGATTCTATGCAAATATGCCATCGTAAAAGCCTCTGCC
>JAQVME010000224.1 GCA_028703745.1 Clostridia bacterium | reverse complement strand
CGCCCGTCTGCGCTTCATTCTTGGACACGACGGTAATCTCCGCCACGTCCTTAATGCCCACGGCCGGCGGCAGCATAGGCGCCTTTATGTTGAATTTTTCTTGCTCGTAAAGCACGTAGCACAGGTTGGCGTTTGAAATATCAATCCTTGCGGTAGCGTTGTCCCGGGCGGTTATAATAAGCCAGCTTTGGTCATCCGACGGTGTCAATCGGTTGATAATGCCGTCTAACCTGTAGCCCTCAGCGCTTACTTCCGCACCGTCCTTTTGGTAAGCAAAAGGACTCTTGTCTATGCCGCTTATATCTACCGATTGGACTTGTCCGTCTATATCCCCCGAAAACAGCATATTAATTGCTTGAGGCGGAGTATCTTCCGTCTTTCGACAAGAAAACAACGATAAAATCAGTATTAGCAATATAAAAAGCAGCTTAATCTTCTTCATTTTTTTCTTCCTCTTGAGTCATGATTACTGTTTCTGTTTGCGTCGGACGGCCTTTTTTCAGCAGACCGGTTTTTTCTATCTTGATATAGGTGTAAAAAGCGATTACGCCGCCCAAAGAACCCGAAAAAGCCGCCGCCACAAGCGTGAAAACCAGCGGCAGAACAGACATTCTAAAAAACAGCAGGTTGCTGCCAAAGGTGCCTATGATATTTGCCAACATCGTGGCTATAATAAAATGCAAAATGTTGTGCTCTCGCATCTTTATTAAGAACACAGCTTCGATTGCCACCGACGGCGCTAAATAAGTGAGCAGCGTCCATACGCCGTGGCTGCCGGGAGCGCCGGAAATCAGCACGACGATTGCTTGTATCAACGATATGAGAAAGGCCGATCCCTTCTTGCCGGTTATGGCAAGACCTAGGGTTAGCCATAGCATATACAGACCCCCTGCAAGCGCTCCCCCCGGTATGCCAAGGGGGCCCGTAATTATGCGCACAAGTATTCCCGCGACGGTTTTGAAAGCAATGCCCAGTCCGCTGAGCATTGCTATTATTATGAGGTCATAAACCTTATAAGAATTCAAAAACCCTTTTTTCGCCATTTGTTATGCGGGCGTTCTGTTAATGGTAATATTTACGACGTTTTTGACCGATCGGAAATCAGTGGACGCAGCCGAGCAAACCGCTCTGACAGGTCCTTCAGGGTCTTCGGGATTTTGTTCAGGAGTCGTCATAAGCGCATATTCACCCGTTTCCGTGCCGGAATAAACCACTGCAAGTACGCAAGCGCCTACGTTTGTTGCTTCCAAATCGCTCTCATAAAAATCCGTTTCAGAACCGTTGTCAAAAGTAAGGCTGACTATCCCGGCGGTAGCTATCTCTTTCGATGCGAGAATATCCGACAGTGAAAAGCCTTTATAATAGGTTGTTACCTCGTTCTTTGTGCGGCTTGCCGATGTAAAATCAAGTTTGGCAACATCGTATTGGTCAACGGTATATTCATCCTCACCGTCGGTAATAGTGATAGAGAATTCCGGTACGGCGTACGCCGGTCTATGTATGGTGATGTTTACAACGTTTTTGACAGATTTGAAACCGGTAGACTGCGCCATGCAAACAGCTCTTATCGGTCCTTCCGGATCCTCAGAATTCTGCTCGGGAGTCGTCATAAGCACGTATCCGTCAGTTTCCGTAGTGCTGGCGACGACTGCAAGCACACACGACCCGACGTTTTCGACCTCCAAATCACTCTCATAGAAATCCGTTTCAGAACCGTTGTCAAAAGTAAGGCTGACTATTCCGGCGGTAGCTATCTGTTTCATGGCAAGAATATCCGCCACCGAGAAGCCTTTGTAATAGGTTGTCACTTCATTCTTAGTGCGGCTGGCTGAAGCAAAGTCGAGAGCAGTTATATCACTCTTAGTTACGGTATATTGTGTCTCTCCGTCATTAATGGTTAACGAAAATTCGGGAACAGCGTATGTGCTCTTTTCATTTTCGTTTTCGTTTTCGTCATTGGGCTTTACGCAAGCCGCGAACGCCACAACGGACAGTGCAAGTATCAGCAATACCGCTAATGTTTTCAGTGAAAGAAACTTTTTCATAAATTTTCTCCTTGTATTTTATTATTTTTTTATAGAAATTGATGCTATCGTCATACTTTGATCGCCATAATGCAGGATGTATTCTTCTCCGTTTTTCTCAAGCGTCGACTCAGCGAGAACGGTGCCGGGAATATCCGTCAAGGTACCCGAGACCGCCTTTACGGTATACGTTTGACTGCCTTTCATCATATTCACCAGACCCAGTATGTCGGAAAGGTTTATTTCACCATCGTGTTCGACATCAAACCTGTCGTATGCCATATCCAGGCACACCAGCGCGGTATCCTTGACGGAAAGCGACAACACATTCTTTACGGACATACCCTTGAGAATATTTGCTCCGTCGAACATCGGGCAGCGGTCATAGGGTTGCACCTCGCCTGCGCCCTCCTTGTAGGAGTAGACGAGGAAGGAATTGGCGTAATACTCGTTGTTCTTCCAGTTCGTATATTCTCTGTAAAAGAACTCGGTGCCGTTGGTGATATAATCCCACGCCCTGAGATACATCTTGTCGGTTTCAGCGGCGTTTAGCACTCCTTGCGTGAACAATTCGGCAAGACTTATGCCATAATAAGTGTTGAGGCTTGTGCCGCTGCCTATGGTAATATCCTTTGTGAAGCTGCCGTTATATTCTTCGCCCAATAGTTCAACAAAGTTCAGCGTGGTGGGCATTGGCG
>JAQVME010000025.1 GCA_028703745.1 Clostridia bacterium | reverse complement strand
AGGGGACACTCGTATTCGGGATCGTAATCGGGGTTGGAACGGCTTGTCACTGTATTTTGCGCCACTAGATAACGCAGGGTCTTGAGTTCCTCTTCAGTTCTGTCTCCCTTATCTTTATTGATAAAGTCCGTTTGGGACTTGTCAAACTTGAAAAGAACATGGGCAATGGCAAAAAATTCGGCTAAGTCATAACCCTCAGCGGCTATTGCGTCAACGGGTACATAATATGTGGTGTCCAGTTTCATAGTGCCGTCAACTATGCTTTTTGCAAATTTTGTGACCTTTTCGGCATCTGTTTCTAGAATATCGTATTCTTCCTTTTGCTTAGCAACAAGGAGCGCGTATTCGGCGTTCACCATGTCGGCGGTAACGGAGGAAGTGTCCGTTGCTCTTGTTATTTCGTGCTTTACCGCGGCAAGCACGGCGCTCTCATACTGGTTCTTGTAGTAATAAGCAAGTCCCGTTTCATCGAAATTGATGAGCATACTCTTCTTGGCTTGACGGAATTGGCGATAAGCTTCTTTCAAAGCGGCAGTTGTTGACACGTTGTAATCAAACAGCGACGCTTTGTTTTCGGCGGCGATCTCAGCGTCGAGCTTATATCTGTCCTTAACGTCGCCCTCAAGCTCGTTCTCTTCCTCTTCTTCCGGTTCCGTACCTCTGGGGGTTACTACGGAATACTCGAAAGGCTGTGTCTTATGGGGGCGGTATACCGTCTCACCTTCGGTATCGGTATAGGGCTCTTCATAAATGAGTATAACGCTCTTGGCTACGACTTTGGAGGTCTGCTCCTCGGAGGTTATTTCCGTGCTGAAGGGCTTCTCTTCGTCATACATCGTCGAATTGACCGGCATGACGACGGTCTCTGTCGCCTCGCCTTTCTTTAAGGAAATTTCGATGAAGACCTTGGTTTCGTCAAGCTCCTCATCCTTCAAATATTGCTCCTTGAAGGAGCCGGCTTTTGTTTCTACTTTTGTAACGGTATATCCGGCTTTGTAAAGTACGGAAAGCTCTTCCTTCTTCGAGGAGATGCTCATATTCTTTTGTTCGTTTTCGTATTCTTTTACGTAGTCGTCTATTTCTTTTTCAAAGGTCTCGTTGACGGTCTTAATGGCGTTATATCTCTCGGCGACTGTAAGCGCGCCTTCGGGGGTGTTTGCGCTGATGCCGTATTTCTTAGCGGCAGTGACTGCCTGTCTGTGCGGAAGGCTGTTCAAATATACAATACCTTTTATTATGAGGTACTTTTGGTTGATCATATAATCGAGTATCTCGGGCATAAGTTCGCCGAGGTCGGGAGTATAATTGTATTGCGAATATTGGTTGAGCATATAATTCGCGTATGCAAGGAACTCGTTCCTTGTGACCGTGAGCGATATCCCGTCGGAAGTAACTGTTGCGAGGATTTCGTTGGCGGCTCTTTCTTTGTTTTCTTTGATGAAAGTACAACCGCTGAATATCGAGGCAAGTAAAGCAACCAGTACTATTGCAGCAAATATTTTCTTTTTCATATAGGCTCCTTTTTCAAAAAGGGTAATTTCGTAACACTTATTATACAATATATAAAATTATAAGACAAGAGTTTTTACTATACTTTATTATATATAAGGAACGGCACGGCTTACTCACCTGCGCACGTGGCTTTTGATAAAAAGTCCAGCACCAGTTTAATTCTGGCGTTATGATTCAGTCCTTTGTTTTTGAAAACTATAGACGGCGGACTCGTTGGGGACAGCACGGCAAACCTCTGCAAACTGCTCAAGGCGCCGATAACCGCCGAATTTTGCAAACAGCTGTCATCATAAAAGAACAGCCCGCTGCCCTCATTGTTTATGACTACTCTGCGGATTCCCAAGCCTTGCGCAAGATTCTTTAGTATGCCCGTAACTACTATGCCGACTACCTGCGCCGAGGGTTTTTTGTAGCTTTCGGTCAATTCCTTGAGATATTCCCTGCCTTCTTTTGCATTCTGCAAAGACGAAACACGTTTGTAGAACTTTGTGCGCTCGCGCACGGAAGCGATATAATCCTCGGGCAAAGTTCCGTCGCCCTCGATGCTCAATTCTATCTCGCGTTTTTCGACAACCTTTTTGCCGGACGCCTCGTCGAGCACCTGCTTTATCATTCTGCAATACATATCGTAACCGATTTTTTCCATCTGTCCCGATTGTTCCCTGCCCAGCACGTTGCCGGCGCCTCTTATATCAAGGTCTCGCAGCGCTATTCTGAAGCCGCTGCCCAGCTCTGTGTATTCCATAAGCGCCTCCAACCTTCTGGCGGCATTCTCCGTGATTACCTTGCCCTCGCGCACGGTGAAATAGGCGTATGCAAGCACATTGCTCCGCCCCACCCTGCCGCGCAGCTGATAAAGCTGGCTGAGCCCCAGTGTGTCGGCATCGATGACAATAAGCGTGTTTGCCAGCGGCAAATCTATGCCGTTCTCGATTATCGTCGTAGATATCATTATTGACGCCTGTCTTTCGTAAAAACTTCTTATGCGCTTCTCAAGCTCGCGGTCGTTCAATTGTCCGTGGGCAAAAACCGTGGGAATATCCCCCACAAGACTCAGCACGTGCTTGTGAAAAGCCTCAATAGTAGTCACCTTGTTATAAAGAATGAAGACCTGTCCGTCGCGGGCTATTTCACGCCTCACGGCATCAAGCAGCAGATTATCACTGTATTCCGTGACGTAGGTTTCTATGGGTATTCTGTTGCCCGGAGGCGTCTCCAGCATGGAGATATCCCGTATGCCCGACAGCGACATATGGAGTGTACGGGGTATGGGCGTAGCCGTCATACTTAAAACATTGACGTTAGCGCGCAAAGCTTTTATTTTTTCCTTGTGCTCTACGCCGAAGCGTTGCTCCTCGTCAAGCACCAGCAAGCCCAGGTCTGCGAACACCACGTCGCTACTTAATAATCGGTGTGTGCCTACTATGACGTTTATTTCGCCGCTCTTTATCTTCTCTAGGTTTTCTTTGATTTTGCCTTCCGGAACAAACCTCGACAAATGGGCAATCTTGAGCTTAAAGGCGTTGAAACGGGCAGAAAGCGTGTTGAAATGCTGCTGCGCCAGAATTGTCGTGGGCACCAGCACTGCCGCCTGTTTGCCATCAAGAACGGTTTTGAAAATTGCCCTGATAGCTACCTCGGTTTTGCCGTAGCCGACGTCGCCGCAAAGCAGCCTATCCATAATCTTGCCCTGCTCCATGTCCTGCTTTATTTCGTTCGTGGCGGTGATTTGGTCCTCGGTTTCTTCGAATTCGAAGCTGTCCTCGAGCTCTCTCTGCCATACCGTATCGGGCTGATATTTGTGACCTCTTAAGCTCTGTCTGCGCTCATAAATCTTGATAAGGTCTATGGTCATCTTCTTTATGGACTCTTTTGCCTTCTTCTTGACTCTGGCAAACTCCGCGCCGCCGAGTTTGTGCAATGAGGGTGTTTCGCCTCCGCTGTACTTTTCAAGCGTGTCGAGCTGTCCGGCAGGCAGATAAAGCCTATCTCCGTCACGGTAAAGCACCACGTAAAAGTCCTTGTAGCCATCCGAGGTTTTGACACTCATCATTCCCTCGGAAATGCCTATGCCGTGCTTTTCGTGAACGACATAATCGCCCTTTTCGGGCAACACAAAATCGCTTCTTTTCCGCGCCTTTGTCTCTTCTCTCTTGCGCTCTATGTCGTCGTTGCCGATGACAATGACTTTCTCGGCGTTATAGGCAAAGCCGTGCGGCAGATAGCCTTCGATGACGTTTACTTCGCCTTCCTCCTGTCCGTAAGCGAATTTTTTTGCGCCTATGAAGTTCTCGTGAAGGTTTTTCAAAAAGGCTGAGAAGTTGTAGCCCTTGCAGTATATAAACACCTTTGCGCCGTTGTTGACATAACCCTTGACATCGTCTATCAGCTGCAAAAAATTGTTGTAGTATCTCGGAAGCGACTGGCTTTTTATGCTGATTATTTCTTGAGGTTCGAAGACAGGGTTGCCCGACGTAATCGACATAAAGCCCAGTTTGAGGCGGTTTTTTATGGAATTATATGCTTCTAAAGGGCTCATAATAGCCTTGGCGTGAAGGGGACTTGCCTCGCCGCTCTCGATGAAGCTTTTCAGCCGCACCGTATGCGCGTTCTGCACAAGCTTCAGTTTGTCGTCAACGCTTCTGAGGTCGTCGAAAACCACGACGGCGCCGTCAGGCAGATACTCATTAATACCGCAAAACTGCTCCGACATAAACGGTATAAGCCACGTCAACGCGGCATTCGAAGGATGATTTACAAACTTTTCTCTTATGTCACCGATTATTTCTGCAAGCTTGAGTCCGGCTTGCCTTCTTTGCAAATCTATAGCGTTTAGGATGCCTTTAATATCATTTTGGTCGACCAAAATGTCGCTTGCCGGAATAATGCGCAAACCGCTTATCTTTTCCGTTACCGTCAACGTTTCGTTGTCGTAATGCTTTATGGATTCGATAATATTGTCAAAAAGCTCTATCCTGTAGGGTAGCTCATTGTCGTAGCAATAGAGGTTTATGATGTCGCCGCGCAGCGAAAAGCTGCCGCGTTCGTCGGTTCTTTCGACTCTTTGGTAGCCCACCGACACCATATATTCGGCAAATTCCTCCCGCTCCAGCGCGTCGCCGACCTTGTAATGCCTTATAGCCGCTATCAGCGCGGATTTTTTGGGATAATATTGTATCAATCCTTCTGCCGAGATTATGGCGCCCCGCGCCTTCCCCAGCACGATGTCTGTTAGCGTTTTTAGCCTTTCACCCAAGGAGTAGGTTGCCGCGCTGCGGCTGTTGATAAGCACGTCGTCACGTTCGAATATTATCGGGATATCCTCGCCTGTGTAGGCAGACAGCAGCGTTTTTGCCCTACGCGCCGTCAGTCTGTCGGGTACTACGTATAGAAAAAACCGCTCAAGCGCCGAGGTTATGTGATACCTGCTGTTCTCTACGGCATAAAAAACCACAGTCGAGCGGTTAGCGTCAACTGCGCTTTTTATTTCGGCTAGTTTGCCGCCTATCTTGTCTAAAGAAAAATATTCACTGAACCTCATTGCTTTCCCTGCCGTTCAGTTCTCTCATAAGTTTTTCAAAATCGCCGTTGCCGGCGTACGCTATGACGGCGTCTGCCGCCTTCTCGAAGCATTGCGCAAAGGTCTTTTCGTCGGTCTTTCTTATGCCGCTCAGCACATAGTCCTTCAATTCGCCGTTTTCCCTTCCCACGCCAATTCTTATGCGTTTGAAATTTGTGTCCGAAAGCACGTCAATTATATTTTTCATACCGTTATGCGTGCCGCCGCTGCCGCCGCTCCTTGCCCGCAACGAGAATCTGGGCAAATCGATATCGTCGTAAATTACGATAAGGTCACCGATGTCCGCTTTGTATTTTGAAAGTAGGCTCTTGACGGCTTGTCCGCTCAAATTCATATATGTAACCGGCCGCGCCAGCACAATTCTTACGCCGCTAAGCGTAACCGCCGCCGTTAAAGAAGAGCATTCGGCGCGTTTTATTTTTACCGAAAGCTTGTCCGCCAGCGCGTCTACTGTTTTGTAACCCATGTTGTGGTAGGTGTTCTTATATTCCTCGCCCGGATTTCCCAGCCCTACTACTATTATCACCCTTTCTTTCTCCTTTTTGCGAAAAAATCCTTTAAGATTGAAGCGCATTCCTCCTCCATAATACCGCTGTTTACCTCTACGCGGTGGTTGAATCTCTTGTCTGCCGGCAAATTGTACAAGGAGCCGCAGCACCCGGTTTTTGGTTCCATTGCGCCGAAAAATAAACGGCTGACACGATAATTTATCATGGCGCCGGCGCACATGGCGCAGGGCTCGAGCGTAACGTACAAATCGCAGCCGTCAAGATATTTTGAGCCAAGCTTTTGGCAAGCGGCGTTCATGGCAACGATTTCGGCGTGCATAAGCGCGTTGCTGTCACGTTGCTTTCTGTTATGAGCGCGCGAAATAATATCGCCGTCCTTTACGACAACGGCGCCTATGGGGATTTCTTCCGCCTGTTCAGCCTTGCGCGCTTCTTTAAGCGCCTCAATCATAAATTCTTCCTGCAATTTGTGCTCCGATAGTGCTGAATAACTCCAGACTTCCTTTGTGTTTGTTTATGAGCCGCGGCAGTTCTTTCATCGGGTACGGATGAGGAAACCTGTCCTCCCCCACCTCTATAGTCAGCCCAAACGTGCCGCATCGCACGCAATAATCCTTGAGTCCCCCTGCCGAACCGACACTGGTTTTCAAAGCATAACCCAGCATATCCGCCACCTTTTCGGCGTGGTGTTTGTTGCCGAATTCCTCTCCGAAGCCAAAATATATCTCCTCGCCCTTCGAATGGTATGCCACTACAATATCGTAAGGATATTTGCGCAGTCTTTCGACGACGGCTCTGGTTTCGTTTTCGCTCTCCGGGAATGGTCCGATATAATTCTCGGCTCCGGGCCGTCTGACGTTCATCAGCCCTGTCCCCCACTCCGCGTCAAAATTCGTGTTGAGGTCGACGCCTCTTATGTTGGCCTTCCACTGCGCAAAATCTCTTCCGCCGTTCATTTCCAGCAGTCCGCGGTATGCGGCTTGCGCCTTTGGGAACAGCTTCTTGCCGAGCCGCGAGAGCAGTATGCCGTCGATATTGAGCGCCGGCACACAGTCTATTCGCCCCTCGCCGCAATACTCCTTCATCAGCTCGAACAGCAAATAAGAGGTTATATACTCTCTGGCATGCACGCCGCCCACAAGCAACACGCCGCCCTCTCCCCTGCCTTTTGTCAGCAGAGGTATGGGATATCCGAGATACGTTACGCCTATGTAGTCCAGCGCGGCGCCGCTTTGCTGCGCCAATCTTTCTATTTCTTTATAGCTTTTCATACTATTATATATGAAAAGATGGCACGAAATATTATTTATGATAAGTAATATTGTTATTTATTGTCACGGCGCGGTAAAGTTGCTCCATAACAATGACCCGCATAAGCTGATGTGGATACGTGACGCGTCCAAAAGATATCTTCCTGTCGGCTTTGCCGATAACCGCGGCATCAAGCCCTTCCGAGCCGCCGATGACTAAAGAAAACTCGCTGTCTCCGTTTACCATGGCTTCTGCAAACAGTGTAGCGAACTCCTGCGAAGATACAAGTTCTCCGCCGATATCAAACACAATGACCTTGCCCTTTAGCTTTTTTGATACGGCTATGCCTTCCTCCGCCTTGTTTCTGCCCTCCGCAACCTCTATTATGTTGAGCTTGCAGAATCTCGAAAGCCTTTTTGCGTATTCCTCTATTGCCGCGGAGAGGTAGCCCTCTTTTATTTTGCCGACGGTTACAAGGTTTATTTTCAACGAAGCACACCCCAAATAAAGGTGAACACCGTCACGGCAAGAGACATAGAGGCGGCGGCGATTACCGGACCGTATTCCCAAAGCGCGGTTTTTGCCGGCGGCGCAGCGCTCTCACGAACTGGTCCGAACACCTTGTAGATACTTTCGCTGACGTCTGCCAGCCTCTTCTGCTCCTCGTCGTCGTCAAGGCGCTTTTTGTTTATGCGCGCCATAACTCTGAGCAGCAATACGATGAAGAACGCTACGGCTACCCAGCTGGCAAAAATGATGAGTATGTTGCCGTACATAAACTGGCGGTAGCTCTCATACACAAACCCGAGATAGGTGCCTTTCTGCGTGGAATAATCTATGGCGACGCTGAGTCCGTTATTGATGAAGTGCACTATTACGCCCGGCCAGATATTGCGAGTCTTGACTATCATAAAGGCAAAAATAAAGCCGCCAATGAGGGTATAGCCGGTCTGGACTATGTTCTGGTGGAACAAGGCAAAATAAATTGCTAAAAATATTATTATCTTTCTATGGCTTTTCTCACCTTCAAATACCGACAGCAACAGCCCTCTGTTGTAGAACTCCTCGAAAAAGGCGGGCAGCATGGCTACGGTTATGAACTCCATGACCAGCACTTCCCAGCCGGAATATATTGTGCCTGCGCTTGTGGTGATGTGCGTGTACCCGACAGAAATGAGAAAGCTTTGATAAATCATCGACACGCCCATAGTCAAATAGTACAGTAACAGTCCTATAAGCACGGCGACAAAATAATTGAGCGCCGGGATTCTTTTACTAATATGAAAATCGGCTTTGAAATCACCCTTCACCCATTGCTTGTATAACAGAAATGGAATCAGCCCCATGCCTATGACCTGCATCAAAAAGCTAAAGAGCCACGAGGTGACGTTGTCGGAAAAGTTTACGAAGTTCGCAAGTATCCTTATGGCGATAAACCACAGCGCGGATATAAAGCAAATTGCCGAAAGCTTGAATGTTTTTGTCATTTTTCTCCTTTTATAACAAAATGGTTATCAGCCACAAACCAATTATTACTGCAATCATTATTTTTATAACGGCGCCTAGCTTTCGGCGCGCGGGAAACAACGAATCAAAAGCCTTTTTCCGGCGGGAGAGTTCACCTTTTTTGAAGGTGCTTATTATAGCGAAGAAGGTGGCTTTTACGTCCGCCAAAAGTCGTTTTGCGCCGCGGCTTCTGTGCTTTTTTTCGCTGGCGACAGCCACGAACTCTCCGCTATCGGGTTGGTATTCAAATACCTTAATGGCATCCGAAGCCCTCCTCGGCGCCGTCAGCTTCCTGATAGAAAACACCAACAGGAACAAGCCGAAGACGCACATAATCGACAACACGAGAATATTAATACCCGTCAGCGCAATAGATGCAAAAAACGGTATTATTGAGGGTAGAAACACGGCTATAGCGTTATTAAAAAAGTGTATCAGCACAGCAATCAGCAAATTATCGGTTTTCAAAAAAAGATATGCAAGCAAGATGCCGATAAAAAACTGATAAACAGTTTGTGCGGTGTTGAAATGAGAAAGACTGAACAGCAGTCCGCTGATAAATACTATTGCTGCGCCGCCGTAATTCTTGAACGACGAAGCCAGCACTCCTCTGAATACAAGCTCCTCGCCAATCGCCGGTAATATGCAGATAATTGCTAGCGAGAGTAGCACGCTTGCCGCGTTGCCGAGCGCGGGCACGGATACCGTCGTTCTCAGTCCGATAGCATTAAGCAGCAGCATAACCAGCATATTAGGCAGCAGAGCAAAGCAAAACAACCCTACTGTGGCTGCCGCCGACCATAGATATAAAGACGGCTTCATTTTTACTCTTATGGGTACGGCTTTCAACAAAGCGGTATTCGTAGCACGGGAATAAATGAGCGTCACAGAAATATAAATAAGTTGCGGAATAGCAAAAGAAATGTAGCTGACGACGTCGGCTGAGGCTGTGATTTTTGTAATGAACATGGAGGCGAGAAGTATGAGATAAAATGATACAAAAAAAACTATGGGAAAGGCTTTTTCGTCGTAATATGCGCGTTTTTCCATCTAGTCACACCCGATAAAACCGCTTACGCAGCGCTGCTCAGCGACGACAAGCTTGATTTCTCGGCCTATATCGGCGCCCTTGCCGCGCAAATAATCTGCGTTGGTCCAGTATGCCAGTTCGGGCAAGTTGTTGTTCTCGCTGAGGTGGCCCAGCACGAATTTCTTTGTGCCCTGCGAGGCAAGCTCGTTTATGGCGACGGCGCAAGCAAGATTTGATAAATGCCCTTTGTTGGAGATAATTCTTCTCTTCAGGTACGCCGGGTATCTGCCGTTCATAAGCATATCGACGTCGTGATTCGACTCTATAACCACAAGTCCCGAGCCCTTCGCCGCGCGTAAAAACTCCTTGGAACAGTAGCCGAGGTCGGTGGCGTAAGTTATTTTGCTGTCACTGTCGCTGATGGTATAACCCAGCGGATAAACGGCGTCGTGGGATACTTTGAAAGCAGTAATGTCGAAAGTACCGATAGAAAAGCACTCTCCCGAAAAATTCATCTGGTTCTTGAGCGATATAAAGCACTTTGCGAGGATAGCTTGCATGGTATAGTCGTGGGCGTAAACCGGCACGCTCCTTGCCACAGTCTCCAGCGCATTGATATGGTCGTTGTGCTCGTGCGTAATCAGCACGCCGTCAAGCTGGTTCAAGCCGACATTTATGTCCTCAAGACGGGTCAGCAAAGTGCGCGCAGGCAAGCCTGCATCTATGAGTATACGGCTTCTGCCGTTGTCTATCAGAACGCTGTTTCCCTTCGAGCCGCTGCCCAAAGAGCACACCTTAATTGCCATAGAGGTATTATACACCATTTATTATAATTTGACAAACACAATATGTTAATGTACTATATTAGTCAGAACTTATTATATATATAAAAAACTTAAAAGGCTCTTAAAATTAATGAAAACAATACAAGCCTCCGCGGTGACAAACGCCGTAAAAGAAATGTTTCTCCAAATATGCGTTTTGTTGGACAACCCGACAAAATCCGCCTTACAAAAGGCCGCCGAAGTAGAAAGCTCGCCGACTACCCGCTTTGCGCTTGACGTAATGCTCAAAAATGCAGAAATAGCCGCAAAGACCCGCTCGCCGTTGTGTCAGGATACGGGAATGGCGGTGGTTTTTGCCGATATCGGACAAGATGTCAAGATAGAGGGAGAATATATCGGCGACGCCATAAACAGGGGCGTGCGCGAGGCGTACGCCGAAGGGTATTTCCGTAAGTCGGTGCTTGACCCCCTCACAAGAAAAAACACCCTTGACAACACCCCGGCAGTCATACATTACAACATCCTACCCGGCAACGCTTTGACGCTGTCCGTTATGGCAAAGGGCTTCGGCTCGGAAAATATGTCAAGACTGTTTATGCTAACCCCTTCCGAAGGAATCGCCGGCATAAAGAGAGCCGTTGTAGCCTCCGTCACCCAGGCAGGCGGCAACCCATGTCCCCCCGTAGTTATAGGAGTGGGTGTCGGCGGCACCATGGAAAAGGCGGCGTTGATGTCAAAGAAAGCTCTGTTCAGGAGCCTTGATGAACCGAATGAGGAACCCTTACTCCAACAGCTTGAACACGAA
>JAQVME010000223.1 GCA_028703745.1 Clostridia bacterium | reverse complement strand
CTTTGGTCTCAAAATCCATAGGATTTGATTATACGTTAGCGTTCGCCAATGCCAGGATAGCGCCGATTTCTTCCGAAGCCGCCGCCGGCGTAATATATGCCAAAGAACTCAAGGGTGAAGGCGAACCTCTGGAACTTCGGCAGAAGCTGGCAGAGAAGTACAGAGCCGAAGAGATGAATCCATTTGTGTCGGCAAAGGAAGGGTATTTTGACAACATAATAGAACCTGCGCTTTTGCGCCCGTATGTTGCCAGCGCTCTTTCGATGTTGTCAAGGTGAGGCGGATATGATAAACGCGCTTACTATAGCAGAAATATTTTCCGTCGGCAGTCTTACTGCTGTTATCGGAATGGGCATAACTTTTTTAATGCTTGTATTGCTGGTGTTTGTTCTGACCGCCATGCATAGAACAAAGAAGAAAGAGACCAGTACCGAAGCAATAGCCGTACTACATGAGTTCGTTCTCCAGAAGAATGACGATGCCATCATTGCCGCCATAAGCGCAGCAATAGCCGCGGTTATGAGTTGCGAAGCCCCTACAAACAAAGCTAAAGCAAGCTTTGTTGTCAAATCAATAAGAAGAATATAAATTGGAGGAAATATGCGAAAATTTAATATAAAAGTTAACGGAATATCGTATGAAGTAGAAGTTGAGGAAATAGGCGCCGTATGCGCGCCGATTCAAGCGGTTGCGCCCGCTGCCGTTCAAGTCGCCGCGCCCGCACAGCCCGTTCAGGTTGCCGCGCCGGTGCCCGCGTCCAAGTCCGCCGCTTCTGCAGGCGGCATAAAAGTCAAAGCGCCTATGCCCGGCAATATATTAAAGATAAAAGCCAAGAATGGCGCCGACGTAAAGAAAGGAGAGGTATTATTCGTGCTTGAGGCAATGAAAATGGAGAACGACATAGTTTCCCCCGCCGATGGCAAGATATCCTATAGCATTTTGGAGGGCGCCTCCGTCGCCACCGACGAACTGTTGGCAGTTATCGCCTAAGGAGATAACGATGACTGCACTTACATTTGTTTCGGCGAAGGGCTTTGTCGAATCGTTAAAATCCTTGTGGCAAAGTACGGGATTTATGACAAACAATTATCCCGAGGGTTATTATTTCGGCATATGGGGACTTTTCATTATGATGGGCATAGCCTGTCTGCTTGTATATTTGGCTATCGTAAAGAAATTTGAACCAAACCTGCTACTTTCCATAGCTTTCGGAATGTTCATAATAAATATACCCGGAGCGTATAGCATTCTTTTTGCGCCCATAGCCGAAGGCGGCGGGGGCGGAGGCATCATGACGTACCTTTACAAAGGTGTGGACTGGGTTATTTTTCCGCCGCTTATCTTTCTCGGAATAGGAGCCATGACGGATTTCGGACCGCTTATTGCCAATCCAAAGAGTCTGCTGCTTGGAGCCGCCGCGCAATTCGGTATTTTCATTACGTTCTTCGGCGCGCTTTTCCTCGGCTTCAATGAGGCTGCGGCTTCGTCTATTGCCATAATCGGTGGCGCGGACGGTCCCACGGCAATATATTTGACACAAAAGATGGCGCATCTCGCTGCCTTTGGCGGCGGTACGGCGGGCACGGCAGATTTGTTACCTGCCATTGCTATTGCGGCATATTCATATATGGCGCTTGTGCCTGTTATTCAGCCGCCGATAATGAAATTGCTGACCACTAAGAAAGAAAGGCTTATCCGTATGGAACAGCTGCGCCCCGTCTCAAAGAAAGAAAAAATCATTTTCCCACTTGTTGTCACCGCGCTTGTCGGCATTCTCTTGCCCTCGGCGCTTCCTCTTATCGGTATGCTGATGCTGGGCAACCTTTTCAAGGAATCGGGAGTTGTGCCACGTCTTGCGAATACCGCAAAGAATGAACTCATAAATATCGTCACGATATTCCTCGGCGTTGTTGTAGGCGCAAAAGCTTACGCGCCCACCTTTTTACAGCTTCAAACGATACTAATTATCGTCCTCGGCGTGGTTGCTTTTTCCTTTGGAACGGCGACCGGAGTGCTGCTGGGCAAGCTTATGTGTAAGCTCTCCCACGGAAAAATTAATCCTCTGATAGGCGCCGCAGGCGTTTCGGCGGTACCGATGGCGGCAAGAGTAGCTCAAGATGTGGGACGCAAGGAAGACCCCGAAAATTATTTGCTTATGCACGCCATGGGACCCAACGTAGCCGGCGTTATCGGCTCGGCGGTTGCCGCAGGCGTGCTTATAGCCATGTTTGCATAATAAGGAGAAAATCAAATGCCAAAAAAATTACTCATCACCGAAACAATATTGAGAGACGCCCATCAGTCGCAAGCGGCAACGCGTATGACATTGCAGGACATGCTGCCGGCTTTAGAAAGACTTGACAAAGTCGGATACTTTTCCGTGGAATGTTGGGGCGGCGCCACTTTTGACAGCTGTCTGCGCTTTCTCAACGAGGATCCGTGGGACAGGCTCAAGGCAATAAAAGAGGCTATGCCGAAAACCAAACTCCAGATGCTGCTACGCGGACAAAACCTGCTCGGCTACAAGCATTACGCAGACGACGTAGTCGAGCTTTTCGTAAAAAAAGCCATCGAGAACGGCGTAGACGTCATAAGGATTTTCGACGCGCTTAACGATATAAGGAACCTCGAAACCTCTATAGCCGCCACCAAAAAATACGGCGGTATCTGCGAGGCGGCGTTGAGTTATACCACCAGTCCCGTACACAATCACGATTACTTTGTCACTCTGGCGAA
>JAQVME010000024.1 GCA_028703745.1 Clostridia bacterium | reverse complement strand
ACGACCAAAACGGTCACAGCAACGGACATCATAACGGTCACAATAATGGCAACCATAACGGACATCACGATGGACACCGCGTCATAGGCAGGCAAGGAAGATAGGGAAAATTTATTTTATCTTTGAAACTAAATAAAATGTTTCATCAGAAGACAAATGCAACCATATATTGTTCAAATAAAATTGCAGCTATTACTTTTGGAAAAAAAGGTATTGACGTATCATTTTCGTGTAGTATAATTTAGTCAGGGGGAAACTCTATAAACTTTTCACCAATGAGAAAGAATAGATTTCCGAAAGATAATTGATAAAGTAGATATTATTTTAATAGAAAAATATAATGTATTATAAGTGGATATAAAGAGGTTTAATATGATTAAGAAAATAATATGTTTCATAGCGACATTAATAATATGCTTAGCGCTTTTTTGCGGATGTAATAAAGAAACCGATGCGAAGGCTAGTGACGACAAGGCGGCGATAGGTACGACTTCACTTGAGAGCTACGTTGAAGACAAGAGTGATATCCTCACGGCGGGAGAAGTAAATGGTGTAGATACTGTAGGAAATGAGGCGAACATGGCGTATGGAGAGCTGGTGCCAAAAGAGGAGAACATGGAAGGAATACTAAAACATTTTGATTTAACAGATCCGAAAATTCTTTTCGACGAAACTTCGTTTTCGGATAGTATGTATGCAGAGGTTGAGAGAATAATAGTCGTTTTCAAAAAGACAACCACTTTCCCGAGGCTTGATATACACCATTTTGGTCTATCGAATGCAAAAAGTTTTGCGTATTTGCAAATGACCCCTAACGATGGACCAAGGGGGTGGGTAGATTATGATGATGGACATCAACAAGGCGAAATACATTTGTATAATTTAGGGAAAGAAAAAATCTTGGAAGCAATAAGGCATCTTGAACAGTTAGAATTTGTTAAATCTGTATGGCCAGATTATTATGTTGTGATGCACTGTTAGAATAATCAAACAAATACACTTAAATCTAGGGGGAACAAAAAAGTGAAAAATACCACGGGAACCAAAACGGACACCATGGCAAAGGCAGATAGTTTTTAATACCCGCAGAACCCGTATGAAATTACTTCGTTCGATTCTAGAGCAATAAAAAAGGGCTGACTATTGAGTCAACCCTTTTTTGGAGCTTCCTGCCAGAATCGAACTGGCGACCTAGGCATTACGAATGCCTCGCTCTACCGACTGAGCCAAGGAAGCAGAAAAACATATATCGATAAGACCTTTACCAAATTGAGTTACACAAGGCAGGTTACTTTATATATTGTAGATAAAAAATTCGGTTTTGTCCAGCAAAATTATTAAAAAATTGAGCCTGCGGCAACGGAAAAGTATGTTCAAAGAAAAGACACGGATTTCGCTGTATAGTCCAGGCGGATATTTATTATTCGGCATTTCTTTCTTGCCAAAAGGCTTTTTTAATATTATAATATTCTGGTGATGAATTTTATACTGGATAGAGGTTGTATTGAACTTTAAGAAAATTGAGATATACGGTTTCAAGTCCTTTGCCGATAAGATTGCTATAGAATTTAATGGCGGAGTGAACTGTATCGTCGGACCAAACGGCTGCGGAAAGTCCAACGTTGCCGACGCCATAAGATGGGTGCTCGGGGAACAGAGCGCCAGGGTTCTCCGTGCGCAAAAAAGTATGGCGGAGGTCATTTTTGACGGCACCAAGAACAGGCGCTCGCTATCCTACTGCGAAGTGTCTATGTTTTTTGACAACGCCGACAGAACCTATCCCGTAGATTTCGACGAGCTGGTTATTATGCGCAAGCTTTACCGCTCGGGCGACAGCGAATATTATATAAACAACGAGAGAGTGCGCCTTCGCGACATCATAGACCTTTTCCGCGATACCGGCATAGGCAGGGAGGGCTATTCTATAATAGGGCAGGGCAAGATATCCGATATTTTATCGGCGAAGCCCGACGAGAGGCGGCAGATTTTTGAAGAAGCCGCCGGCATAAGCAAATTCAAGGCAAAACGTATCATAGCAGAAAGAAAGCTGGCGCAGACGAGAGAGAACATGGTCAGGATTTTTGACCGCATAAACAGTTTGGAAAGGGACTTAGGTCCGCTCGAGAAGGAAGCAGGTGACGCAAGGCGCGCCAAAGAATTGAAGGACGAGTTAAAAATTCTCGAAGTAAACACCTTTATTTATCAAACACAGAACAACGCCGACCGCAAAAAAGAAATAATCGACCAGATAGACTCCTTTGCTAAGCGCATTCAAGAGACAGAAATAAAACTCGGCCGCATAAACGCCGATTATGAAAAGGTACTTACAGAAATAAACAGCAATGACGAGAACACAAAAGAGCTATACGAAAAAAGGTTGGAGCTGAGCCTAAAATACCAAAAAGTTAAGGGTCAACACGACGCATCCGTGGAGAAACTTGAAGAGCTAAAAAAGAAGGAAATAGAGCTTTCCATGGAGACTTCTCAGAAAGAAAGGGAGCTGAGCGAATCCAAGTACGGGCTTGAGAGCAAAAAGACCGAAAAAGAAGAGCGTTTGAAGGAGCTTGTGTCGCTGAAACAGGAGGAGGGTGACCTCATAACGCGTTTTCAGGACTCCGAACGCAGCGTTCAAACAAAAACTAAAGAGCTTGATGACATCAACAGGTATATATTGAGTTCAAGTGACGAGAAAGGCGAAATAAAAGCCGAACTCGCTACGCTGAAGGCGCAGATTGACGGCCTGACCGATTCGCTCAAGCAGGACAAGGAAACCGTATCCGTTGCTAAGCTGGGTCTAAGCGACGCGCAAAAAAAGAAGAAACAGAACGACGAGGAGCTGAAAGCTCTGTTGAACGAGCGCGGAGCCAAGCTCGAACAAAAGAGAAATATAGACGGGCATTATTCGGGACTGTTCGAACAGCTCGAAGAGGCGCAGAGCCAGCAGAGCCAACTGAAGCAGGATATCGGCAGGCTGAACACCCGCGCCGAAATGCTTGAAGAATACAAAAAGAACCTCACAGGTTATGCCGAAGCCGTCAGAAGGCTTATGACCGCAGAAGACACCGCCGCAAAAATCGAGGGCGTTGTCGGCAAGGTTATCACGGTTTCACCGAATCTGCAAGTAGCCGTCGAGGTGGCCCTCGGCAGAAGTATGCAGAATATTATCACAAAGGATGAGGACGATACCGCAGAGCTTGTGGAATACCTGAAGAAGAACGATTATGGCAGAGCCACTTTCCTTGCGCTTTCAAAAATAGTGCCGAGGACGCTGCGCCCTGAACAACGCGCCGTACTTGAAGAAGAGGGTTGCGTGGGACTTGCTTGCGACCTCATAAAATACGACAGGAAGTACAGGAGCATTTTCGGCTTTCTTCTGGGCGCAGTAGTCATCGCCGAGGATATGAAGACGGCTACTAGGCTGTCAAGGAAGTATAGCAACAGTTTCCGCATCGTCACGCTGGACGGTGAGGATTTTGCCGTCGGCGGCGCCACTACGGGCGGCTCCAAGCCCAAGCCGGACACCAGCATACTTTCCCGCGACACGTTATTAAAAGACGTTTACAGGGACGTCAGCGCCCTCACAAACAAATACAACGCCGTTTGCGCCGAGATTGACATCTACAAGGTTGAACTTAAGAAGCTTGAAGAGACCTCGAACGTGCTTCAAAGCCAGCTGTCGCGTATAGACAAGGACGTCAGCGCGGTTACCGAGCGTTGCGCCAATACTGATTTTGAGGTAAAGAGGCTTTCGGAAGCAATAAGCCGCCTTCAGCTGGATATCGAAGCCAAACAGTCGGGTTTGACCGAAAAAGAAGGTCTTTTCGGCAACGAGAGCACGAAGATATCCGAAGCCGAGAGCAAGAAAGTATCGGCTGACGTGCTGCTGGCGCGGCTGCGCGCAGAGCTTGCTACGCGTAGTGAGGAGCTTTCATTGCTGAACGGCAGGGTTACGGAGTTTAAGCTGAAATTGAACACCTCCGAGCATACTGTTGCCGCCCTCGAAAGCGGCATAAACAGCCACGAGAACGATATCAAGTACCTGACAAATTCGCTTATTGACTTGAAAGCGCGGAAATGCACCAACGACGCGGCAATAGAAAGCATAAACAAACAACTGAGCTTCCTCGAGTTGCCCAAGCAGGAGCAGGACGAATTGACAGTTATCGCCGCAAAGATAAAAGAGATTGACGAATATAAGCTGGGGCTCAAAGAGAAGCAAGAAAAGTTGCGCTTTGAAGAAAACAGCTGTAAGTCCGTGCTTATGGATTTATCTATCAAAAAGAGCAACGTCGACAACCTGTTGCAGAATCTTGACAACGATATATATCAGCTCGCGCTGAAAATAAACGAGGACTACGAGCTGGATTATGACGGGGCGCTGACTTTGAAGCGAGAGGATTTCTCCGAAGAAAAGGCAGCTACCGAAATCAGAAAAATAAAAAGAGAGCTGTCACGCCTTGGCGACATAAACGAAAAGGCAGTCGAACAGTTCGCCGAAAAGAGCGCAGAGTACACCCAGCTGTCTACGCACTATAACGACATTATGGCTGCCGAAAAGTCGCTTGTGGATACCATAACCGAACTTACAACAAAAATGGAGAGCATCTTCAAAGAGAATTTTGAGAAGATAAACGAGAATTTCAAGGACATCTTCAAAGAGATATTCGACGGCGGCAAGGGTATGTTGCACCTTGAGGTCGAAAAGGGCGGTAGCGTGCTTGATGCAGGCATAGAGATATTCGCCGAACCTCCCGGCAAGCAGCTGAAGAATATATCGCTGCTCTCCGGCGGCGAAAGAGCGCTTACAGCTATCGCTATACTTTTTGCTATCATAAAGTTGAAACCCATGCCGTTCTGTGTGCTTGACGAGATAGAGGCGGCGCTAGACGACGCCAACGCGTATTTGTTCGCGCAATATCTGCGCAAGTTCGCTGGGGAGACCCAGTTCGTAGTAATCACGCACAGAAAGCCGACTATGGAGCTTGCCGACTGTCTGTACGGCGTAACGATGCAAGAGAAAGGCATATCAAAAATAGTCAGAGTAAAATTGTCGGCGGCGTTATCCAATGCCGGCTAAAAAGGGTGGGAAAGATGTCGTTTTTTTCTAAAATCAAAGAAGGCTTGAAGAAGACCAAGGACAGCATAAGCAAAAAGTTTTTTGAGCTTTTCAAAGCCAAGGAGCTTAATGACGGCTTTTATGACGAGTTGGAATACGCGCTAATAAGTTCGGATTTCGGCGTAAAGGCAACAGAAAGCATAATAAGCGAGCTGAAAGAGCAAATATTTAAGAAAAAGCTTGTCGAGCCCGCCAAGGCAAAGGAATTATTGAAGCAAATTATGCTCGACAGCATAGATTACGAAATTCCCGAGTACGGCTATCCGCTTGTCATACTTATCGCCGGCGTAAACGGCGTAGGAAAAACCACGGCTATAGGCAAACTTGCAAACCTTTTTAAGAGTCAGGGCAAGAGCGTCATAGTGGCGGCGGCAGACACCTTCAGAGCGGCGGCGAGCGAACAACTGGAAATTTGGGCGGAAAGAGCCGGTGTAAGAATAGTCAAGCACAGCGAGGGCTCCGACCCCGCGGCGGTGGTATTCGACGCCATAAGCTCGATGAAAGCAAAAAATATGCAGGTGTTGCTTGTCGATACCGCAGGCAGACTCCACAACAAAAAGAACCTTATGGAGGAGCTAAAAAAGATAAACAGAGTTGTCACAAGAGAATTGCCCGACGCCGACCGCAGGAACTTTATCGTACTTGACGCCACGACGGGACAAAATGCCGTTTCACAAGTGGAAATCTTCAATGAGGCAATAGACATCGACGGCATACTGCTGACAAAGCTTGACGGCACGGCAAAGGGCGGTGTGGTCATGGCAATAAGCGCCGAACACGAAATGCCTGTAGTGTATGTCGGTGTCGGAGAAAAGATTGACGACCTTCTGCCGTTCGACGCCAAGGATTTCATCGACGCAATTTTTTAACCCTCGCGGCAAAGTTTTTTTCGCAAGCGGTGGATTAAAGACTATTTTAATACTGTTATTATAAGATTTTATACGTTCTGTATATTATTTATTTGTATAGAAAGTACTAATATGCTATAATTATTAGCAGATTTGCGTTTTGGGAAAATCGGAGGGACGATGCGGAAATTTTCTTTATTTGTCTTGATTGTTATGACGGCGTGCGCAGTAGCGGTTACCGCCGTAATAATTCATCAAGAACTAAATAAGGACACAAGCACCCTGGCGCTGCTCCGAACAGAGGATATCAGCCTTCCCGAAGGGCTGAAAGAAGACGAATTCGGCTTGTTCTTTTTTGACGGCGAGGGCAATAAGCACAGATCGACAGCGGACGCGCCTTTTGACGCCAACAAACCCGTAGTCATACTGTCTTATGCGCTTATGCAGGGCATTGAGGACAGCGGAGAGGATATATATTCGGCGTGGCAGTGCGCGGGTTACAATGTAGGCATACTGATTTGGAACCAGCTGTCGGAGGATGACGGCGCGGCGGTAGAACAAAAAATCTGGTCGTCAGGCGGACGGTTCTTAGAAAGAAAGTCAAGGATAATGTATTCGAGACACAGGCTGGAATACTCTGTCACGGAATGCATGACGGCTTATTATTTAGATTTTATGACACGTAACGGCTTTTGCGGCAGTGAGATACGCTTTGTCGGACACTCCGTAGGAGGACAGCTGGTTGCGGCGGTTGCAAGCTATTTGCTTGCGCTTGAGAAGGCGGCTTATATCGGAGAGGAGTACTTGCCGGACAGAATGACTTTGCTTGACTGTTATTTGACCAACAACTTGTCGGACAAATACATAAGCTGGCTGGAGAAAAATATAGAGGGCACGGTCTTCTGTGTAGCAGACGCCGTAAGAGAGCTGAGAGCAAAGGGCGCGGCAGTAGAATACGTGCGTTCGAGCTTCATAGATATGTTCACAGAAACGGGCGCGGGAGCAAAGGGCGGCTTTGACTTGCTTATCGCCGAGGCCGCCTTTCTCGAACTCAGAAGCGACTGGTTGAATTATCAAAGCGGCAGCATGCTGTCCGACCTTGCGCCGAAGCACCTTTTCAGCCGCTTATGGTACCAAAACGCGCTGAACGAGCCGTTGCCGCCGGACTATGCTTCCGGTATGACGTTGCAATACGCGGTATCGCCGATCACGCCTTCGATCTATATGTGCGCCAGAGCCGGCACAAAATACGCCATGTACGTGAACATGACGGAGAGCGGAGAGGACGACAGGCAGTTTTCGATGAACAGCAGAGTGCCGCTGGTGTCGGGTTGCGCATTTTTTGACAGAGACGGCGATGGTCGCCTTGACGAAAGACTCAAGGACAGAATAGACGGCGTCAAGGTGGAATTGTATCTTATCGAAGAAGGCGAAGATACGCTGATAACCTCGACCACCACAAAAAACGGAGGCTTTTATCAGTTGCCGATAGAGCCGATATATATTTTCAACACCGAGGGCAAGGAGTTTTATATTGCTATAAAGGTAATGGAAGGCTATAATATAACCGTAAAGGGCGGCGCAAGCAATATTTTGACAAACGGCATAAAGACGAATAAGAAATCAGACAGCTTTTTCTTATATAACAAGGAACAGCTGAAAATAATAAATATCGGACTTACACGCTAAAAAAAGAGAGGCACTCATGAGATTAAGAAACCCTATAGTTTTGTCGCAAAAAAGCATAAGAATAATAAGAATATCAATCAACGCGTTTGTAGCGCTGGCACTGATACTTTCTTTGACGGTATTCATTTTTTCCAAGACAAAGAGTCCGGAGACAGTTGAAGGCAAAGTAATCGCCCTTAGTGACGTAAAGAATATTCCCGATGAGAGCTTGTATATCGAATGGCTGGGCAGCAGCGGCTACAACGTCGACAATCCCACTATGATCCTGTTCCACGGCGAGACCCCCGGCAATTGGGACTCAAAATTTTCCATGACGCTGCCCGAGACTGATTATGTGTATTACTCCTCGAACAGCACCACCTATAACGTTACAAGGAATATAGACATAGAAAGAACGCTACATCAATACTGGCTGAGTCAGAACTATAACGTCGGAATTTTCCATTGGGAGAAGTTCGCCGACGACAATATGGACAAGCTTGTAAAGAAGCTATATAACGCCGTGGATATGCGTTACAAAACCGCGACCGACACCTTTGAAAATAACGCCGTGCCCAACTATTCTTTGACGGAGATTGCCTCGGCGGTATATCTCGACGAGATACCCGACGAGGCATACGGCAGGGAAATCAGGCTTGTTGGCAACGGCGTGGGCGCAATTCTTGCCTTGTCCGTCAGCGACTACCTCTATGACGGCTATTCGGAAGGGCTTGTGCGGCAAGAGGTGCTGCCTCACAGGGTTTCGCTGATAGACCCGTACCTTTCTCCGGAGGGCTTCGAGACAGACACTCGCTGGAGAAGCATCGCCTCCTCGAACGGCACGTTGGGAATGGCGCTAGATATGTTGGAATTTGTCACACCGAAGGGGCTTGTAGCCGAAATGGTAGAGAACGTCGAAGTGGGCGCAAAGCTTGTGGGAACGGAATCTCAGGAGACTCTGACCCCGCCGTACGATTATACTCTTAGCGCGCCGCAGCATACCTTAAAGAACGAACTAAAATCAAATACCGCGTATCTGCTGCTTAGACAGAAATACTCCGAAGGTTTTTATACAGAAAACTATCGCAAACAGAACAGAGCCGGGCTTGACTGGTACCTGTATTCGGTTAGGGGCTCTGACGACCCTCAAATGGGCTATCCCGACCAAGCTCCTGATTATTCCTCAAGCTATTGCAATTGGGGCAGAAACAATACCAGACCTATTTTGAACGACCGCCAACGAAATGATTCGAGCAGCCGAGGCAAGAATTATGCCGTGGGCGCCTGGACGGAAACCGTATGGATAAGAGCCTTGAAAGGCATAGAATTCAGAATGCAGAAGTTCTCGGATTATCTCGAGGACGACGAGGGCAATGTCATAAAGGACATACACGGCATTTCGCTGTACACCTATAACGATTACCATATCGAAAGGTTTCGCGGCGAAAACTATCAACGTGCAACAAATATGGACAAAACCGTAGTGGCAGGCTATGTCTTCAATGACAAAAACGAGGACAGGGTGATGAACGAGGGTATAAGCTCATATCTTTCGGGCGTTACCATAAACGTCACGGTCACCACCAGCGTCGACGGACAGACAGAAACGGTGGAGAGCTTTACCACGCAGACTGGCAACGACGGCTTTTACCTTATTACTTTCGAGCGCGCGTTTATGAATGCGCACAGCGTAACTCTGACGGTTGTACCACCCGACAGCTCTTTCCATGTACAGACAGCGGGATTGACCACTTATCACGTGGCGGACCTCACCAAGCATACCTTTATAAAGAACACAAAAACGCTGTCAATAAGCAACAGCTACGCCAATGCCATTACGTTCGCCAATTGCGGTGTGGTGATAAAATGAAAGGAGCCATAATAGCGAACGGGTATTATGAAAGCGCCGCGTATACTCACCAAATAAGCAGAATAGCCGAGGCGTTCGCCGCAAGGGGCGAGGAGCTTGACGTAATAAAAAACAACGCCGCCTATGGCGCGGAAGCTATTGCCTACGATTATGCCGTGTTCTTAGACAAGGACACGACACTGGCAAGATACCTCGAGCAGCAGGGAGTTGTGCTTTTCAACAACTCCTTTGCCATCGAAAACTGCGATGACAAAATAAAAACGGCGATCAGCCTGTCAAAATATCCCGATGTATTTATGCCAAAAAGTCTTTTTGCGCCCTTGCAGTACCACGGCGGAGAAAAGGACGAGGATTATTTCAACGCAATAGAAGAACAAATGGGCTATCCCGTGGTAATAAAGGAAGCCGTCAGCTCTTTGGGGCAGGGCGTGTATTTAGCCCACGACAGAGCAGAGCTTGAAGCCATCGAAAAAAAGCTGTCGAATGTGGCGCATATGTACCAAATTTACGTCGAAGAGAGCAGGGGCAGAAGCGTGCGCGCCTTTGTTATCGGGCATAAGGTGGCGGCGAGTATGCTGCTGACCAATGAAACGGATTTCCGAAGCAACGTAGCGCCGTCTGTCGCCGAGGCAGTAGAAATCGACGAGGCATATACCGTAGCCGCCGAAAAAATCTCGGAGTATCTTGAGCTGGATTATTGCGCCGTAGACTTTTTTGTCGGCGCGCCGCTCGTAATAGAAATAAACAGCAACGCATATTTTGAAAAGATAGAAAAGGCTACAGGTGTAGATATCGCGGGAGAATATGCCGATTATATTCTCGGATTTATGAAGGAGATAAAAGCTTAATGAGCGGCATAATAGATAAAATAGTTTTCGGGTTGCAAGACCTGATAAGAAACGATTATGTCGTAACGTTTATTATTTCCATGATACCCATGATAGAGGTGCGCGGCGCCATTCCCGTGGCGTTAAAAGTGGGTATGAACCCGTGGGTGGCGTACTTTTTTTCGTGCGTAAGCGCGCTCCTAATCTGTCCCGTGTTGTTTTTCTTTTTGAAGCCGCTACTCAATGCGCTCAAGAGAACGAGGCTATTCAAGAATATAGCCGCCGCAATAGAGGACAGCTTCAAGGGCAAAGCAAAAAAAATTGAGGACAAGGCCGATTCAAAAATTATCGCCGACGAAAAGAAGATAAAAAGGACGGATTTTTATAAAATGCTGGGGCTTTTTGTTTTCGTTGCCATACCCTTGCCTATGACGGGGGTTTGGACGGGAACGGCCGTCGCAGTCTTCCTCAATATGGATATGAAAAAATCCTTTATTCCCTTAGTTTTGGGCAATTTTGTGGCGGGTCTTATCATTATAACCGCCAGTCTGCTGCTAGGCGAAAGAAGCTATCTTGTAATAATAATCCTTTTCGCTTTTATGCTCATTTCAATAATCGGACTTGTGCTTACGGTCTTATTAAAGAAGCGCAAGAAAGCGCCGCGCGCCGTCTATACCGATAAAGAAGACTAAACCGGCTGTCTACGCGGGCGAATTAACCTTTGCGCTTTGGCTGTCCGCTTCGCTTGTCATTTTTGTCGCCAGCAAATAGTTTGTATAATAATAGGACGAAAGGG
>JAQVME010000222.1 GCA_028703745.1 Clostridia bacterium | reverse complement strand
CGGGACCGCCTGACGGCTCGACGCTCGGCCCTCACGGCATCAATATTCCGGCGTTCACAAAGGAATTCAACGAAAAGACAGCATCTCAAGTAGGTCTCGTTATACCCGTGGTTATCACGATTTATGCAGACCGGTCGTTTACTTTTATCTTAAAGACACCCCCTGCTCCCGTCCTGATAAAGAAGGCATGCAAGATAGAATCCGGCAGCGCCAAGCCCAACCGTGACAAGGTGGCAAAAATAACCAGAGCGCAGCTTGAAGAAATCGGAAAAATCAAGATGGTAGACCTCAATGCAGCCTCCGTGGAAGCCGCCGCAAGTATGATAGCGGGCACCGCACGCAGCATGGGCATTACGGTAGAGGACTAGGAGGTATAACATGAAAAAAGGAAAAGCATATAGAGAGTCACTGACTTTATTCGACAGACAGAAGCAGTACGAGAGCGGAGAGGCTCTTGCGCTTGTGCTTCAGACCGCAAAGTCAAAGTTCGACGAAACCATAGAGGTTCATTGCAAGCTTGGAGTTGACCCCAGACACGCAGACCAGCAGGTCAGAGGCGTGGTGGTGCTTCCTCACGGCACAGGCAAGACGCTGCGCGTACTCGTTATCACAAAGGGCGTAAAGGCTGACGAAGCCGTTGCCGCCGGCGCAGACATAGTCGGCGCCGAAGAAATAGTCCAAAAAATCCAGGGTGGCTGGTTCGACTTTGACGTTTGCGTCACAACTCCCGACATGATGGGTCTTGTAGGCAGGCTGGGCAAGGTATTGGGTCCGAAAGGTCTTATGCCCAATCCCAAATCAGGCACGGTGACTATGGACGTAGCCAAAGCCATAAAAGAAATCAAAGCAGGCAAGGTCGAATACCGTGTTGACAAAACGGCAATCGTGCATTGCCCCATCGGAAAGAAGTCCTTCGGACAGGAGAAGCTTCAAGACAACTTCAACACCCTTATGGAAGCTATCGTAAAAGCCAAGCCCGTAGCCGCGAAGGGAATATATCTCAGAAGCCTTAACGTTGCCTCGACCATGGGTCCCGGCATCAAAGTAAGCTATAAGATATAAAAACGTTTGACAATGGCACAGCTTGCCATTATAATGACAATATTAATTGACCGTTCAAAGACTGCCGGCACCGTAAGGTTCAATTTCCTCTTAAGGAAGCCTGCATAGAAGGGTAGAGTATGAGATAATCCGCAATGCTCCACTTTTCTTACGAACGAGTGGAGTTTTCATTTTAAGCGGGTTAATCTAAAAAGGAGGTAAAATAAATGCCAGTAAAAGAATATAAGGTTGCAAAGGTTGCCGATATCAAAGAAAAGCTCGACAAGGCTGCTTCGTTTGTGCTTATTGATTACAAGGGATTGACAGTGGCTCAAGACACGGAGCTCAGGACGGCATTCCGCGGTAGCGGCGTCGTTTATGAGGTCATGAAGAACAGACTGCTGGGCAAAGCTCTCGAATCTATGGGACATAGCCAGTTCACAGAAGCGCTAAACGGTCCTACTGCCGTGGCTATGGGCACGTCGGATATTTCCGCACCCGCCAAGATTGCGCTTGACAAGTCAAAGCTCTTTAAGAAGATGGCTGTGAAGTGCGGTATGGTAGACGGGACTTTCTTGGACGAAGAAGGCTGCAAGACACTTGCCACACTTCCGTCGAGAGAAGGACTTATCTCGCAGATACTCGGATTGTTACAGGCGCCCGTTGCAGGACTTGCAAGGGCAATAGCCGCTATAGCGGAACAAAAGGCTCAAGCCTAAATAAAATAATTATCAAAAAAATAATAACGGAGGAACAAAAAAAATGGCAGACATTGCAAAAATAATAGAAGAAATCAAAACTCTGACAGTTTTGGAATTAAACAGCCTCGTAAAGGCTCTCGAGACGGAGTTCGGCGTAAGCGCAGCGGCTCCTATGGCAGCGGCAGGCGCAGCAGCGGCAGCTGAGGCTCCCGTAGAAGAAGAGAAGACGGAATTTGACGTCGTTCTTAAGGCAGTAGGCGGCAACAAAATAGCCGTTATCAAGGTAGTAAGAGAAGTTACCGGTCTCGGCCTCGTAGAAGCCAAAGCCGTTGTTGACAACGCTCCTAAGACCGTAAAGGAAGGTATCGCAAAAGATGCCGCCAACGAAATAGCCGAGAAATTCAAGGCAGCCGGCGCAGAAGTAGAAGTGAAATAACATTCTTATTTCTAATCGAACTAAAAAAGGGTTGTTCTCATAACTATGGGAACAACCCTTTTTGTCTTTTTAGCAACGAAAGTTGCGGTCGGTGAGGGACGGTTCAAGGCTTAATTCTTGTGGCGCACTTTGTGGACAGCACCATATCCCCCACGAGCAGGGAATTGGCGGTGCAACGCTTGTCCTTATTATATACGCAGTCGGCGAAGCATTGAACAACGCCGGGAGCGTCGCTAAGGTATTCTTCGGCGGCTTCTATCTCGGCAAAGGTCTGCTCAAGCGCGCCGCCCGCGCGTCTTATTTTTGTATCGCATACGCCTCTTTCATTTACAAGGATTATGCCTGCGTTGCAATGACATTTCAGATTATGTTGGCAGTTGCTGGTAGTACATTTTAATTGCAGCATAGATGTTTTCTCCTTTTGTGCTGTTAGTATGGCAAAACCTTTTTATTCAATTCATAAATTGACTTTCGTCTGATAATGGGTTATGATAAAACCGTAAAAAAAGGAGTGTGCGGATATGAGGATAGTTTTATTACAGGATTTCAAGAGCCTCGGAGCGGCAGGCGACATAGTAGAGGTCAACGACGGCTACGCCAAGAATTTCCTCATCCCCAAAAAGCTGGCTAGCGAAGCTACGAGGAGCATAAT
>JAQVME010000221.1 GCA_028703745.1 Clostridia bacterium | reverse complement strand
CAGCAGCGCGCCCAACGTGGTTGCGTCAATGGTAAAAACCGTGCCAAGCGTGGCAAAGGAGGCGGCAGGTTCGACGCCGATAATCGTCTGGGGCGCTTCAAGTATGTCAAGTTGCAGGCTGACGGCGGCTTTATAGCCTACAATGTCGGTAAGCAATTGAATCAGCCGTTCGCTTTCTGCCATATAAAGCTGTATCGCCATATCGGGACCGTCGATAACCGCCGATTCAAAGCTGTATAGGAGCACGGGGACGATGTCCTTAACGTCGGAAACATAAACCGAGAAAGTCGAGTCGTCTTCGTCGAAAGAAATGTCATAAAGAATGCCGTCTTCGGTAACCTTGTACTGTTGATCTTCGTAATACTCGAATATGACGTGCTCGGTAACTTCGGCTTGCGTGTAGGTGACATCATAGAGGTTTGCGTTGTCTTCAGAGGTTTCGATAACGATAGTCGTATCGTTGAAAGCCACGGTGTATACGCTCTCCTCCACGGTGATGAAGTAGGTTACTCCTTTATCGGTATAGCTGTAGGTATAGCCTTCCGTTGCATTGCCCGTCACGGTGACACCCAAACCCTTGAGGATAAGTCGCGTAGCTACATTGTCACCCGAATTAATAAAAGTCTTTATGTAACCGATATTTTCCAGGTACGGCAGAAAGGGCGCCGCCATATCGACCATACCGAGCAGCTGTTGACCTTTTTCGTAGTAGTCATCTATCATATCGGCATAATCCTGACCGGCGAAAGCGCCTACGGCGAGAGAGATTTTATCGGCGGGAAGCGTTTCGAACAGATACGACAGCAACTCCAGATAGTCCGCCATACCGTTTAAAGAATTTATTTTGGCGAGTATCTCCGCGAACAAATAGGCATAAGGATTCTCGTCGTCGTCATCGTCGTCATCATCGTCGTCATCATCATCATTGTTATTGTTGTTATTGTTATTATTGTCGTCCGGGTTCTGTATGGGCGACAAGCAGCCTGCCATGACAAAAAGCAGCGACATCACCAGCAGAACTGCAATAAGTATTTGTATAAGTCTTTTCATAAATACGCTCCTTGAGCTTTTATTACTTATTATATCATATGTAAAAATTCTTTAGCAAGGCTTAAATATTACAAAAAAATATTAGCGGCATCAACCGGGCTATACCGTTCGTTGATCAAGTAGTTTTTTCACTTGTTGAATGCGTAAAAAAGGCTCTGTGTCCTTCTGCGTTCTAAATCCTGCAACCCGTTTGTTTAATTCTATTTACTTAAGCTGTAAAAAAGTATATAATAACTGTAACTATGGAACAGAAAGAAAAAACAAAATATTTTGGCGATTACCACACGCACACCCGTTATAGCGACGGCGTGAGCACGGTCAAGCAAAACATAGACGCTGCCGTAGCAAAGGGGCTGAAGGAGTTGGCTTTTACCGACCACGGTTTCAACAATCCGAGTTACGGCGCTCTTTCCCGCCAAAGCTTCAAGAATCAGAGAGCAGAAATACAGAATTATGCCGAAGGCAAAGACATCAAGATTTATCACGGCATCGAAGCCGACATAATAGGTCTGGACGGCACTATTGACCTTGAGGCTGACGAGCTGGGCGATATGGAGGTGCTTGTAGTGGGGTATCACTCCTTTGCCAAGGCAAAGAGCTTTTTTGACTGGCGCAAGATTTATGTTAGCGCCTTTCTCAGTTTTCTTGCCAAGCCCGGGAGAAGCGTTATTGAGCGCAACACAAAGGCGCTAATAAACGCCGTCAAGAGATATCCTATAGATATTCTCGCTCACATAAACCATCTGTTCAAGGTGGATTGCTATGAAGTGGCAAAGGCGTGCGCAGATTATGGCACTTACATAGAGCTGAACGCCAAGCACATGAACAGCCAGGACGAGCTGGAGCAGATACTCAAGTCCGGAGTCAAGCTCATAGCAGACAGCGACGCGCACCATTACGCAAAAATAGCCGATTTCTCTATCGTCGAAAAGGCGCTGACGGGTAAAGGTGTCGATTTGTCGGCGCTCGAAAATTACGAAAAAACACCCGGTTTTCCGAGAAGAAAGCAACGAATAAAGGAGTGAAACATGCTTATTGATTTTGATATGAAAAGACCGCTCGACGTAATCCCTATCGGAAGAGTGGCTATTGACTTCAATCCGGTGGATTATTTCAAGACGCTTGCCGAAAGCGATACTTTCAAGAAGTATCTCGGCGGCTCTCCCGCAAATATTGCCGTTGGTCTGGCTAGGCTGGGCAAAAAAGCCGGTTTCATCGGCAAGGTCAGTGACGACCGCTTCGGCGATTTTGTCACAGATTTTTTGCGCAATGAGGGCATAGACACCACCAATATTTTCAGAGCCAAAAACGGAGAGAAGCTGGGACTTACTTTCACGGAGATTTTGTCGCCGACGGAAAGCAGTATTTTGATGTACAGGGAGGGCGTTGCGGACCTAATGCTCGAGCCCTCTGAAATAAACGGCGATTACATAAAAAGCGCCAAAGCTATAGTAATCTCGGGAACGGCGCTTTCTGTTAGCCCTTCGAGAGAGGCGGCGCTGAAAGCAATGTATCTGGCGAAGAAGCAGGGCACAAAAATAGTATTTGACATTGATTACCGCCCCTACAGCTGGCAAAACACCGACGAAATAGCCGTCTACTATTCCCTTGTAGGCGAAAAGAGCGACATAATTATGGGCTCGCGCGAAGAATTCGACCTTATGGAAGCGGTGACCTCAAAAGGCAGAAGCGACCGCGAGAGCGCCGAATATTGGATGAGTCAAGGCAACAAAATAGTTGTCATCAAACACGGCAAAAAAGGCTCTACGGCTTATACTCCGG
>JAQVME010000023.1 GCA_028703745.1 Clostridia bacterium | reverse complement strand
CGAAGACAAGGTTGCGGCCGCTGAGGCGCTTTATCGTCCGCTTGCAGAACAGCTGGGCGGAGTGAACGCCGAGGACAGGCTTGAAGAGATGACGCTCGTCGAAAAGGAATACGACACTCTCGAAAGAACCATGTCAGACAAAAGAGCCAAGCTCGACGAAATAGCCTCCGACATAAGAGAAACCGATGCTCTCATAAATCTCATTGCCAACAGGCAGAGAAGTATAACAATAAGCGGCAAGGAATACAATTATCAGCAGGTCATCATAAAGACTATCGGCACCAATTTCGGCGATATTGTCGAAGAAATAGAAAAAAGCGAGGAGGAGGCCGATCAAATAAAAATCAAGCTTGCCGCCATAAAGAGAGTGCTTGCGCGCAGAGTTGACCAGCACAATAAAGCCGCGTCGGAATATACAGCGCTGACAGCAAGGCTGGATTCCGACAAAGAGGTGATGGAACAAATAATGTCGGATTATGAGGGCAAGCTCGAGGAGCTGAGCCTGAACGGCGCAAAGGACCTTCAAAGACTCATACTCTCCGACGAAAGAAAGAGAGACATAAATGAAGAGATAACTCAATTCAGCAACTGCATAATTTTGCGCGAAATGAATATAGAAAGACTGGAAAAAATAATTTCGGAGAATAAGGAGGCCGTCAGTCTGAAGGAAGAAAACATAGCGGCTTTGCAGTCTCTGAATGAAAAATATGAGGATTTATCCCAGAAGGGCGCCTTTATTGCCGCCAAGCGCGCCGATCTCAAGAGCCGCGCCAAGCAGCTTATTGCGCTCAAGGAAAAGGCCGCAAAATACAAAGAGAAACTCAGCTCGCTGAATGACATCGACAGGCTTTTGAAAGACAAGGGTGACCTGGGTGAATTTATCATAAAACTCGCTTCAAAGCGTCTTTATTCGCTGACAAAAGGCAGATACAATCTCGACATAATAGACGGCGGTATGGAGCTGCTTGACAACGCAAACGGCGGCAAAAAAGTACCTAGGGACAGCTATGGCAACGAAGAGAAGTTGCTGGTCTCGCTGGTGCTCGGCACTTCTTTGAACAGAACGCTGCTAGATATGATAGGCGGCGAAACCTTTATGCTCA
Organism: Clostridia bacterium; assembly: GCA_028703745.1. Taxonomy (GTDB): domain Bacteria; phylum Bacillota; class Clostridia; order Christensenellales; family DTU072; genus DTU072. The sequence continues at coordinate 10,386 of JAQVME010000023.1, read as the reverse complement.
TATTCCCCCTCAAAGAACGGGAGACCAACAAAGAAATAGCCATGGCGCTTGCCTCGTATTCAAAAAAGAAATCCTTAATGGTCGTGGCAAAGAACCAGACTATACTTGACGAAATACAAAATTTAGGATGACAAAAAATGGACTACAAAAAAGAATTTATTGACCTCTACAAAGAGACTATTAAAAGAGAAGGCGCGGACAAACTTCTCGAATGGCTGCAAACCAGCGATTTTTTCACGGCGCCGGCAAGCACCAGATTCCATTCCGCATTTGAAGGCGGACTATGCGAACACAGCCTCAAAAGTTATTACCGCTTTGTGCAGAATCTTGACACGGAATACGACGGTGACTGGGAGGACAAAATAAGCCCCGAAAGCGTCGCCATAATAGCGTTGTTGCACGACCTCTGCAAGGTGGATTATTATAAGACGGAATTACGTAACGTAAAAAAAGACGGAGTTTGGGAGAGCGTGCCGTATTATTCAATCGAAGACAAACTGCCCTACGGCCACGGCGAAAAATCCGTCTACATAATCAGTTCTTTTATGCGGCTGACAAGAGAAGAGGCAATGGCAATAAATTGGCATATGGGCGGCTTTGATTTGAGGGTCATCGGCGGCAGTTATTCGCTCAGCGAGGCATTCTATAAGCACCCGTTGAGCCTTCTTTTCCACATATCCGACGTTCAAGCAACGTATCTGGACGAGAAGAAGTAAGTATTTTTCACCCAAAAGTGTTTTTTGCACAGCCTTTTATTTCTTGGCATACTTGCCGAGAAATAAAAGGCTGCGCTTCTTTTTTTGCTTTTCTTCGTAAATTTTAGACGACTTCTGTAATATCTGTATACCCCTCTGCCTCGCCGGGCACGACAAAATCGCTTTCAGAAACCTGACCGCCTAGCTCGGTGATATAAACGGTTATTGTTCTGTCGTCGGCTGTTTCGAACTGCATACGCTCAACTATGGGAAAATTCTTGCGGAAATTTAGACGTAAAGTGCCGCTTTCATTTTCCGGAAGGGGAGTGGCAGTGGTGCTGACTAGGGTATATTCGAATTCTACCGTTTCGGTATCTACGCCCTCGGAGTTCTTGACTGTGGCGTTTTTCTTGGAGACAAAATCCCAGCGGGTTTCGGATTCGTCCTGAAAGTCAACTTTGCCATAAATCGCTGTCATCAAAGCCACGCCAAAGAATTCTCCGGCTATGTCTCCTTCTTCTGTGGTCACGGTCTTAGCTACATTGTCGATATAATAATTGTCGGTCAGATTATTGATGGTGGCAATGTCTGAAGTTCCCTCAACCTGCCGCATATAAACCATTTTTTCTGCGCCCGACGCCATGGTTTTTATGGTGACTATCGAGGTTTCTTCTTCTTCCGCGCCATTAACATAAATGAATTTCCAGGTTATGGAGCCTTCATAATCGTTGCTGTTCAGCGCGGTGAAATAGAGGTTGGCTTCGGCTTTTCCGTCATCAGAAAAGTTATAATCAGGCAAGGTTATTTCTCCGCACGCGGTGACTGCGAAAATAAGCGCCGCAGCAATAAGACAAAAAACAATTTTCTTAATCATAATATTCATGCCTCCCTTTTTCTTTCATTATACAGCTAATAGTAAAAAAGTGTCAATTAATATTTTAATTAGCACCTTTTTGTCATAATATTATAATTTTTTGCTATTTTCTAGAGGTTCGAATTACATTATTTGGATTTAACACGCAATCTGGCGAATGCCCTAGAAAGAGTAGCCTTGCTCAATCGGTATTCGGCGATGGTCTTTGCCTCGCGTAGCTTTCGCTCATGCTCCTCGATAGCGCGGTTTACGCGGTTGAGCTCGATTTCTTCCGGCCATTCCATAGTTTGGCAGAGGATGACGGTTTCGTCCGGACGCACTTCCAGAAAGCCCTCTCCGTTGGAGCAAACCTTGGTTTCTTCCCCGATTTTTATGGTTACCATAGATGGTTCCAGTCCTATAACCATAGGACTGTGTCCGGCAAGAATGCCGAGAGAGCCGTCAAGCGACTGTACGATAACCGAATCAACCTCGCTTTTGAAGAACGTTTTGTCCGGCGTCAGCATTTCGAGCAGGAATCTTGTCATTTCTGTTTTTCGTACCTTTCGATTATTTCGTCAAGCCCGCCGGCGAAGAAAAACAGGTTTTCCGGAATATGGTCGGCCTCTCCCTTCAAAATTGAGTCGACACTGTCTACGGTTTTTCTTATGGGGACGTAACGTCCCTCGATGTTTGTGAAAACGCTTGCGACAAAGAACGGCTGTGAGAAAAAGCGTTGCAACTTCCTCGCTCTGTAGACCGTTGTCTTGTCTTCGTCGGAAAGCTCCTCCATACCGAGTATTGCGATTATGTCCTGAAGCTCCTTGTAACGTTGCAATGTCTGTTGCGCTTGGCTCGCCACCCGATAATGTTTTTCACCGACTATAGAAGCCTCAAGAATTCTCGAAGTAGATGCTAGGGGGTCTATGGCGGGATAAATGCCCTGTTCAACCACGGCGCGGGAAAGCACCGTCGTAGCGTCAAGATGAGAAAATATGGTGGCGGGGGCGGGGTCTGTAATGTCGTCAGCCGGCACGTACACAGCTTGAATAGAGGTAATGGAGGCGTCCTTAGTCGTGGTTATTCTTTCTTCCAGCGCGCCGAGTTCGGTGGCAAGAGTGGGCTGGTAGCCCACCGCCGACGGCATTCTGCCCAAAAGCGCCGATACCTCGCTGCCGGCTTGAACGAAACGGTAAATGTTGTCTATGAACAGCAGTACGTCCTGCTTTTTTACGTCTCTGAAATATTCTGCAAGGGTAAGTCCGCTGAATGCCGCTCTCATTCTGGCGCCCGGCGGCTCGTTCATCTGACCGAACACCAAAGCGGTATTCTTCAACACTCCCGATTCCGTCATATCCGAGAGCATATCGTTGCCCTCTCTCGAACGTTCTCCAACGCCTGTAAATATCGAGTATCCGCCGTGTTGCGCGGCGATGTTTCTTATTAGCTCGAGGATTAGTACGGTTTTGCCGACGCCGGCGCCGCCGAAAAGCCCGATTTTGCCGCCTTTGGCGTAAGGCGTCAGCAAATCGACGACCTTTATGCCGGTTTCGAATACTTCCGTTGTTCCGCCCTGCTCGTACAGTTCCGGCGCCTTGCGGTGTATTGACCAGGAGGTTTCTCCGATAATATCACCCTTGTCATCAATAGGCTGCCCCAGTGCGTTCATTATCCTGCCCAGCGTGCCGTCGCCCACGGGTACGGTGATGGTATCGCCCGTAGCAATTACTTCCTGTCCCCGGGTCATGCCTTCGTTTGCTTGTAAAGCCAGACTGCGAACGATGCCTCCGTCAAGATGTGACTGCACCTCCAGAGTCAAAATTGCGCCGTCGGTTTCGGTCAGCAGCTTTTCGTAAAGCTTGGGCACGTAGCCGAAGAACTGCACGTCTACGACCGGTCCAATAATTTGTGTAATTTTTCCTGTTTTTGCGGTATCAGTAAGCATTTTAGTCCTTTCTGTTGAGGGCGGACGAGGAGATTTCGGCAATTTCTGTCGTCACCAGCTCCTGTCTTGCCCTGTTATATTCCAAATCAAGTTTTTCGATAAGTTCGTAAGCGTTCTCGGTGGCGTTGTGCATGGTGCGTATTCTTTCGTAATGCTCGGATTACACCGACTGTATCAGACAGCTGTACACTATGCCGATGATATACTGGGGCACCAGGATATCAAACACCTTCTTTGGCGAAGGCTCGAAATCCAGTATAGAGCTGTAATCTGTCTCCGACTGTATATCGAGGAAATCCTCAGGGACCAGCGGAAGCAAACGCAACACCACGGGCTTTTGTACGGTAGAGGTCACCATTTTTGTATACACCACCTTTATGCTGTCAATCAAGTGACTTTCAAACATTTCCAAAAGGTCTTGAGTAATAGCCCTTGCATCCTCGAGCGTGGGGTTTTGCGAAGCGTTCAGGTATTCGACGTCGGGATAAATGTTGCGCGAATAAAAGAAGTTCTTCGCCATATGCCCGATTACGAACAGGTAGCGCTCCCGGATATTTGAAACTTCGTCGAAAGCGAATTTCAGCACTCTGTGGTTGTAGTCTCCGGCAAGTCCTTTGTCGGAGGCAATTATTATATAGGCTGTCTTTTCTCCCTGCTGCTTGCGAAGATACGGGTGGCTTATGTCGCCGGTATGCGTCAAAATGTCCTTTATGGTCATTCTTACCTTGTTGAAGTAAGCCGTGTTATTTATATATTTTTTGTTGGCCTTGCGGAGCTTTGAGGTGCTTATCATCTCCATGGCCTTGGTAATTTGCGAGGTCTCCTTAATGCTTGCCGAACGGTTTTTGATGTCGATAATATTCTGCATACCCGTCGCCGCCTATTTGTGTTCGAGCATAAAATATGCTCCGAACTGCTCAATAGCTTTTGTTATGGACGAAACGATATCTGCCGTAAGCTCTCCTTTTGCGGAGAGTTCCTTAGCTTGCATGGCAAACGAGCTTTTATAAAAATTGTAGAACTTGTCGAGAAAAGTTCCGATTTGAGGGGTTTTTATTTCGAGGAGGTGCTCGTGTACTATGAGATACAGATATAATATCTCGCGCAGCGCGCTCATAGGGCTGTATTCTGTCTGCTTGAGCGCTTCGGTGGTTTTCTCGCCTTGTAATAAAATCTTTTTCGTTGAGGCGTCAAGCTCCGAAACGAATTGCGAAAACACCGCCAGCTCTCTGTAGTGGGCAAGGTCAAGTCTCAATTTTGAGCTGAGCTTTCTTATGGCGGGAAGCTGAGCTGAACCTCCTACGCGTGATACCGACAGACCTACGTTTACGGCGGGACGGATGCCCGAACGGACAAGCTCTTTTTCGAGATAAATTTGACCGTCTGTTATGCTTATGACATTCGTCGGTATATATGAGGATATGTCGCCGGCTTGAGTTTCGATAATAGGCAACGCCGTCATTGAGCCGCCGCCTCTTGCGGCAGACAGCCTTGCGGCTCTTTCGAGCAGCCTTGAATGAATATAAAATACGTCGCCGGGGTACGCCTCACGTCCTGCAGGTCTTTTTAGCAAAAGGCTGATAGTCCTGTACGCCACGGCGTGCTTTGAGAGGTCGTCATATATTATAAGCACATCCTTGCCGCTATACATAAACTCTTCTGCGATAGTACAGCCCGTATATGGCGCAAGGTACTGAAGGGGAGCCGAATCGTCGGCTGTTGACACTACGAGAGTGGTGTACTCCATCGCATCATGCTCCTTCAGCTTATTGATTATTTTTGCTATGACTCCCGCCCTTTGCGCAATGGCGACGTATACGCATATGACGCCTTTGCCTTTCTGATTGATTATGGTGTCGAGGGCAATAGCCGTTTTTCCGGTTTGTCTGTCGCCTATGATAAGCTCGCGCTGACCTCTGCCGACAGGTATCATGGAGTCAATGGCAAGTATTCCCGTACTTAGCGGAGTATCGACCTTGGCGCGGTCAATAATCATGGGAGCGGGGCTCTCTATTTTTCTTCTTTTGTCCGTATGAAGGGATTTTATGCCGTCAATAGGTTCGCCCAGGGGATTGACGACTCTGCCGAGCAGCTCTTCGCCGACGGGTACTTCTACTATTTTACCGGTGGTATAAACGATATCGCCGTAATCCACGTCGCGAACGTTGTTGAGCAGCATGGCGCCCACACAGTTCTTCTCGAGGTTCATGGCGATAGCGAAAGTATTCTTGTTTACAATCAGCAGCTCGCCGTATTTGCAGGTGGAAAGTCCGCTTATTTGTATGATGCCGTCGGCAATGGTTATGACCTTGCCGCAGACGTTGACGTTCAAATCTCTGGTTATTATGTTCGACAGTTGCGCTCTTATGAGATCGGGAATTTCGCCCGAACGCAACGAGTTTTTTGGTTTTTCGCTGAGAATATAGTCATGTAGACGGCTTTTTATTGCCGAAGTCAACTCCTTAGATTTCAGGTTGCCTTTTGACTGCATCTCGTTGATGATTTCTGCGGAGGCTTTTTTTATCTTCAGCAGTTCCGTCGACATAGAAGCGTCGACCATATTTTCGCCGTCAATAATGACTATGCCTCCGAGTATGCGGTCGACAACGTAACCGAAGGATATGTCCTCTTTGAATTTCTTTCTGAGGCCTGCTTCCAGCTTGGTTTTCTGAGTGGCGGTAAGTTCTATTGAGGATTTTATTATCAGGTTACGCATCTTCCTTCCATTCCTCAATCAAAGTATTAATTATCGTGTCGTTGTCTTCCAGCTTTACTTCTCTTTCGAGTATTCTTGAGGCTATATCTACGGCAAGCTCCGAGACGGAGAATAGCAGCTCCTCTTTTGCTTTGCTTTGCTCGTGTTTGATGTCGAGCTTTGCTTTTTCGAGCATATCTTTGGCTTGTTCTCTAGCGGTCGCCATTATTTCTCTGGTTTGGACAACGGCTGCCGCCGCGGCGTCTTCGGACATTTGTACAGCTTGCTGCCTTGCTTCGGCAATAACCTTTCCGGCTTCGGCTTTCTTTGCTTCCGCCTCTGCCGCGGCCGCTTTGCCCTCTTCCTCCGCGGTCTTATATTCCGCTTCTCTCTTCGCCATAAATTTCTTTACGGGCTTGTATAGCAGAAAGCGCAGACCTACCATCAGCAGTAGAAAATTGAAGATATGAATAAGCACTTCGAATATATTGAAGCCAAGGGGTAACCCTTGATTTGACAAAGTAAACATATTTTCCTCTTGTTACAGAATTTTTATTACTATAAGGATAGCTATCAGCAGTCCGTATATAGCGGTGGTTTCGGCAAAGGCAAGACCCAAAAGCAGCGTGGTGCGGATTTTGCTTTCCGCCTCAGGCTGACGCGCGATAGCCTCGACCGCCTTGCCTGTGGCTATGCCCATTCCTATTCCTGCGCCGACGCCGGTAAAGGCGGCAATGGCAGCGCCGATGGCGAAAATGGCTTCATTTGTTATTGCGCTTAAAAACATCAACATATTGTCCTCCAAAGTTCCTTATTCTATTATTTCTACGGCTTCACCGATAAACAGCGAAGATAATGTCGAGAAAATGTACGCCTGTATAAGGGCGTGAAACAGCGTGGTTATCACCGATACGAGCACGGGAAGCACGAACGAAAGGGCGATATACGAATATATCAGCTCCATAATCAGCAGACCCGATACTATGCTTCCGAAAAGACGGAAAGAAAGCGAAACCGGCACGGCGATATCCGTAATGATATTTATCGGGTTAAGCATTCTTTTGAGCCGGATGCCCAGACCCCGTTTTTTTACTCCGAAGAAATGTATAACAACGAAAGTCGAGAAGCCCAGCGCAAAGCAGGTATTTATGTCGGCAAGCGCCGGTCTTACGCCGAGAAGCTCCACCAGCGTGCTGACACAGATGAAAGATGCCGCTGCCATGACGTAGGGTCCCACGAAGTTCTCCAAGTCGTGGGTGGCGTCCTTTGCCAGCTTATCAAAGGCTTTAACTATCATCTCAATGAGAATTTGCGGCTTCTTCGGAACGTTGCGGAGTTTTCTGATGACTGTAAGTCTGAGAACGACACAGATAGCCAGCAAAAATGCCGTGACGGCGAGAGCCGTGAACATACTGGGGCCGACTTCAAAATTTCCGAATATCCTTACTTTTTCCGGCATCAGCGCTTCCGAGAGCCGTTCTTTTACGGAGCTGCTGCTGAGCATAGCTTGAATCATATTCTTAACCTCTTAATAAGTGCTATTCTACTCCTCTGTTAGCAATAATGCAAGTAAATTCGACACGGTTCGAGCGGTGAAAAAGGTAAAACCTTATCAATATAAGTATACATAAAAAAGTGCTCTTTATAAGTGCGTGCGGTATTAATTTGAATAATTGCGCATAATATAAAGAGTTCATTGAGATAGTTTACTTTTAATAAACGTTGACAATTAATGGGTGTTGTGTTATGTTGTTATAGATAGTAGGAGAATATTTTATGGAATTCTTTATGCAAATAGGTTATCTTTTCAGCAATATGACATGGCCGGTTGTCGTCTGTCTTATTATTGGTATAATATTTCTTATGATAGAGATATTTCAGCCCGGCTTCGGCGTGTTCGGAACCGTTGGGATGTCTTTACTTATTCTCGGTGTGGTGCTGAGAGCTATTTACCGCCGCCCGGAGGACAACCTGCTTGCGCAGATATTCATTATGCTGTTCTTTGTTTCGATTATTGTCGTGACGGCCTTCATCATAATGGTAAAGTCCTCAAAGATGGGTTGGCTGAGCCGCACGCCGTTCATAGAAAAATCCACGGCTGTATCCACGGGTATGTCCGAAGGCACAGCCGATTATTCTTATCTGAAAGGCAAAATAGGTGTGGCAACGACGGATTTAAAGCCCACCGGCAAAATAAACATAGACGATGAAGTAGTTGACGCTTCCGCAGAGGGTTTCTTTATATCGAAGGGCGAAGGCATAAAAGTTACAGAAATATCCGGCGGCAGAATTTCCGTCCGCCGTGTAGAATAAAAAAAAGACATTTGGAGGTAAATATGGGAGTAGGCGGCTGGATAGCCCTTATAGTAGTTTTAAGTTTTTTCATTATAGCGTTTTTTGCGTTGGTGCCCGTTAGTATGTGGTTCAGGGCGCTGGTTTCCGGAGCGCCCGTATCAATGGGCAGGCTTGTGGGAATGCGGCTGAGAAAAATCAGAATCGCTATGATAGTAGACGCGTATATCACCGGCAAGAAAGCCGGACTTGATATAAATATTACAGAGTTAGAAACCCATTATATGGCGAAGGGCGACGTAATAAAAGTAATAAACGCTTTGATTAGCGCGCACAGCGCCAACATCGAGCTGAAAACCAGAACGGCGATGGCAATAGACCTTGCCGGCAGAGACGTGCTTAACGCCGTAAAAGTGAGTGTAAACCCCAAGGTTATCGAGACACCCCTCATTGCCGCCGTTGCTAAGGACGGCATAGAGCTTCGTGTCAAGGCAAGGGTTACCGTACGTGCGAACTTAGCCAGGCTTATCGGCGGCGCAGGTGAAGAGACGATTATTGCGCGTGTCGGCGAAGGCATAGTCACTACCGTCGGTTCGGTGGCGTCACACAAGGATGTGCTGGAAAATCCCGATCGCATTTCAAAAACAGTATTAGAAAAGGGACTTGATGCCGGAACGGCGTTCGAGATTCTTTCCATTGATATTGCCGACATAGACGTAGGCAGGAATATCGGCGCTCAGTTGCAAATGGACCAAGCCGAGGCAGACAAGCGCATCGCCGAAGCTAAGGCAGAGGAGAGAAGAGCCATGGCAGTGGCATCCGAGCAAGAGATGAAGGCAAGAACTCAGGAGATGAGAGCCGCCGTCGTAGCTGCAGAAGCCGAGGTGCCCAAAGCAATGGCAGACGCGTTCAGATCGGGCAGACTGGGCGTCATGGATTACTATAACATGCAAAACATTCAAGCCGACACAGCTATGCGTAGCGCCATAAGCGGTAGCGATCCCAAGATGTCCGGCAAGACAACGAAATAATATATGGAAGGCGCATTCTTTGGTATTGTGGCGCTGATTATTGTCGGAACCATAGTATCCTCCCTCAAAAAGGGAATCAAAGACACCAAGCGAACAGCCAACAACAGTCCGCAGTCTCAATCCTCCGCCCCGACGGGCGGAGGCGTTGACTTGGTTTCGGAAATAAAAGGCGGTGTCCCTAAAGTCAGCCCTAACGCAAAGAAAGAAAAAGCAAAAATCGAGGGGCACCCTCATCCTGCGACGCAGCGGCCGGTGAGAACCGAGAAAGCCTTTATTGAGAACAGCGCCGGAGGCATTCAAACAGAGGGCTGTGAGGAGCATTATTTTGAAAGATATGTGGCGCTCCCCGAAAAGAAGCAGGACCAAGAACTCAACGAGGAGCTCGCAAGGATCATGGTGCTGGGCGAGGTCTTGAACAATCCGGGGTTCAAAAAGTACGGGAGAAAATAATGGAACGCTCTTCAGGTGTACTGTTGAACATTTCTTCCTTGCCGGGAGATCATGGTATTGGCAGTTTTTCCGTAGACGCCTTGAATTTTGCCGAATATATCGCCTCAATGGGCTTTCATTGGTGGCAGATTTTGCCCATTACGACTATCGGGCAGGGCAATTCGCCTTATTCCGGTATATCGGCGTTTGCCGGAAATTTTCTTTATATCGACCCGAACAGTCTGGACGGACTGCTCACGGAGGATGAAAAGACCTCGGCGAAATACCATGGCAGCATATATCTTACCGATTATGAATTCGCGTATAGCACAAAAAGGCACTTATTAAAGAAGGCTTTCGAAAGAATAGACGACGTGACCAAACGAAAAATAGCGGAGTTTTCCGCGGCAAACGGGTATTGGTTGGACGACTATTCTCTTTTTATG